>JBJTAU010000419.1:0-5037 GCA_046090965.1 Limisphaerales bacterium
TGGGAAGGTGAAGTCACACCCGAGACGCTACAGAAGAACCTGACGGAGGCGGGAACAGAACCGGAGCGACCTGCGGACGCGAAGTAGCGGAATTCCCCGCCTACTTCTTCTGCTCCGCAAGCTGCTGCTCCAATTCCTTCACGCGGCGGAGCAGTTCGGGCAGTTGCTGGGCGGCGAGCAACTGCCGCTTCATTTGCCGGTCGGGCATGGCGGGTGAGCCGAACCATTTTTCGCCGTCAGGGATGTCGTGCATCACGCCGGACTGCGCGGCGATGGTGACCTGATTGCCAATCTTGAGGTGCCCGGCCAGCCCCACCTGCCCGCCGAGCACGACGTAGCTGCCCAGCTTGGTGCTGCCCGCGATCCCGGTCTGCGAGACGACGATGCAGTGCGCGCCCATCTGCACGTTGTGGCCGACTTGCACGTGGTTGTCCAACTTCGCGCCTCTGCCGATGACAGTGGCCCCAATCGCGCCGCGGTCCACCGTCACGTTCGCGCCCAACTCCACGTCGTCGCCGATGATGACGTGGCCGACTTGCAGCACCTTGTGATGCGCGCCGCTGTCGAAGACGTAGCCGAAGCCGTCTGAGCCGATGACGCAACCGGCATGGAGTCGGACGCGCTTGCCGACTTGGGTGCGCGCGTAGAGCACGACGTTCGGGAATAGCTTTGTGTCCTCGCCCACCACGCAGTTGTCGCCGAGGTGATTTCCACCCAGCAAGGCCGCGCGAGCCTCGATGCGGCAGTGCTCGCCGACGACGCAGTGTGGCCCGATGTAAGCCGTGTCCTCCACGAACGCGGTCTTGGGAATCACCGCCGTCGGGTGGCGCTGCCCCTCCAGCACCGGCTCGGCGTAGAAGAGCGGCAGCACCTTCGCAAAGGCCAAGCGCGCATTCTTCACGCGGATGAGCGTCTTGGTCGCGGAGGTGCGTTCGCCCGCGACGAGGATGGCCGTGGCCGCGCTCGCTTCGGCGGCGGCGAAGTAAGCGTCGGTCTCGGCGAAGGTCAAGTCACCGCGTTTCGCCGCATCGGCGGGCGCGAAGCCAGTGATGGGCGCGGTGGAATCACCGAGGACTTCTCCGCGGACGTGTTTGGCGATGTCAGCTACGGTGTGAGGCATTGGGAAAGTGTTTAGTAATTAGTAATCAGTCGGCGATGCGCGGAAGACCTTACCCGCTTACTCATCACGAATCACTAATTACTCGCCGTTCACTTCCCCCGCGCATCCACGACCTTGTTCCCTTCGCCCAGCAAGATGACCGTCGGCTCCCAGCCGCGCGCCTGCGCCGCGTCCACCTCGGTGAAGCTCATGATCGTGACCTTGTCACCAATCTTGCCGAGGTGTGCCACTGCGCCGTTGAGTTCGATGGCCCCGGAGCCGCGCGGCCCCGCGATGACGTAGGTTTCCCAGCGCTCGCCGTTGGCCAGGTTGCCACAGAGGATGCGCTCATAGGGAAACAGCTCGGCCTGCTCCATGAGGTCCGCCGCGATGGTAAGGCTGCCTTCGTAGTGGAGCGACGCGCCCGTGACTGTGGCACGGTGAATCTTCGATTTCAGGACGTGAACTAGCATGGCCAGGATGTCGGACTGCAAATGGCGAAGCCGGCTTGAGCGTCGAGCGGGGGATTCGCCGTTTTCAAGCCGCGTTGACTTGAAAATCGTGCAGCAATATAAAGCCTGCCGTTCGCAACACAACACTCGATTCAAACTCCTTTTCCCATGAGCAGAAAAATTCGTTACGGCATGGTCGGCGGCGGGCGCGGGGCCTTCATCGGCGCGGTGCACCGCATCGCGGCGGCGATGGACCAGCAGATTGACCTCGTCTGCGGCGCGTTTAGCAGCGACCCCGAGCGCAGCAAGGCCAGCGGCGGCGATCTCTTCCTGCCCGCGAATCGCTGCTACGGCACCTTCGAGGAAATGATTCGCGGCGAGAAGGCGCTGCCCGCGAGCGAACGCATGGACTTCATCGCCATCGTCACGCCGAACCACATGCATTTCCCGCCGGCGAAGATGGCGTTGGAGAATGGCTTCCATGTCCTCTCCGATAAGCCCGCCACTTTCGACCTTGCCGAGGCGAAGGCGCTCGCCGCGCTCGTCAAGAAGTCCGGCCTCCTCTACGGCCTCACGCACAATTACACCGGCTACCCGCTGGTGAAGCAGGCGCGCGACATGGTCGCCACCGGCAAGCTCGGTAAGATTCGCAAGGTCGTCGTCGAGTATCCGCAGGGCTGGCTCGCCACGCGTCTCGAAGCCAGCGGCCAGAAGCAGGCCGGCTGGCGCACCGACCCCAAGCGCTCCGGTGCGGGCGGCTGCGTCGGCGACATCGGCACGCACGCCGAGAATCTCGCCGAATACATCACCGGCCTCCAGATTTCCGAGCTGGCCGCCGACATCACGAGCTTTGTCAAAGGCCGCAAGCTCGACGACGATGTGAACGTCCTGCTCCGCTTCAAGGGCGGAGCGAAAGGTGTGCTGCACAGCTCGCAGATTTCCGTGGGCGAGGAGAACAACCTGAACATCCGCGTCTATGGCGAACTGGGCGGCCTAGAGTGGCACCAGAAGGAGCCGAACACGATGCTCGTGAAATGGCTCGACCAGCCCATGCAGGTCTATCGCACCGCCAACGGCTACCTCTGCGACGCCGCGAAAGCCGCCGGCCGCACTCCCCCCGCGCATCCCGAGGGTTACCTCGAAGCCTTCGCGAATATCTACAAGAACTTCGCCAACGCCATTCGCGCCCGCGAAGCTGGTCAGAAGCTGGCGAAGGACGCCGTCGCGAACGACTTCCCGAAGATCGAAGACGGCGTTCGCGGCATGGCGTTCATCGAAGCGGTCGTGAAGTCCTCCCGGGCGAACGCGAAGTGGACGAAGCTGAACGTGTAAACGCGCCCGTTGCCTCGGCAGCCGTGTCTGGCTGAGGCCGAGCGGGAACTTTCACAGTGCGGCGGTGAGGACTGCGTTTAGCTCTTCCGCCGTCAAAGCCACCGGGTTCGCCTTCATGCTGCTGGCCTGTATCGCCTTTTCCACTACCGCGGGAACGTCCCTGATCGTCAGGCTCCAGGCACGCAGCGGGGCGATGTGCAACGCCCGGGAAAGCTCCGCCGTCCACGCGGCTCCGTCGTCGGCGGTGGCCTGTGGTCGGCCGGTGAGCAGGCGCGCTACCTCTTCGTAGCGACTCAGCGCTTCGTGCTCAGGCGCGCGCTGGCGCAACGCGCGGACGTTGGCCGCCATCACACCGGGCAGCAGCGCCGCGCATACCGCCCCATGCGGCGCGGGAAACATCCCACCGATCGGCGCAGCAAAGCCATGCACCGCGCCCAGGCCCGCGTTCGCGAGCGCGAGCCCGCCAAACAGGCTCGCCAACGCCATGTCCTCGCGCGCCGCCGCGTCCGCGCCATGCTCAAACGCGCGCCGGAGCGAACGTGCGGCGCGGCGGATGCCCTCGACGCAGAGCGCATCAGTCAGCGGGTTGGCGCGCACGCACACATAAGGCTCGATGAGCTGCGTCAGCGCGTCCATGCCGGTGCTGGCCGTGAGCGCCGGAGGAAGTTCAAGCGTCAGCTCCGGATCCACCAGCGCCACGCGGGGCAGCAGGTGCGGGCTGCGCACGCTGGCCTTCACGCGATGTTCGGGGGAAGCAAGGACGGCGTTGCGCGTGACCTCCGCGCCGGTGCCGGCCGTGGTGGGAATAGCGATGACCGGGAGCGACGGCTTGGTCAGCGGCTGTCCCCGTCCGACCACTTCGAGGTAATCCAGCAACTCACCGGGCTGCGTCGCGATGCCAGCGATGGCTTTCGCGGCGTCCAAGACGCTGCCTCCGCCGAAGGCAATCACGTAGTCGCAAAGGGTCTCCCGCAACTGCTCGATGCCGGCCCGAACGTGAATCGTCGCCGGCTCACCCTCGACCCGGAACAATTCCGTGGCCACTCCCGCAGCGGTGAGTTGCGCGAAGAGCGGCTCGGCGCGCGCAGCCGACCGGCCCACCACCACCAGCGCCCGGCCACCAAACGACTTGGCGATCGTGCCGACCTGTTGAAATGTGCCCGGGCCGAAGACGATGCGGCTGGCGGTGGCGAACTCGAAGGGCATTGGTCGTGGTGCTTGGGGCGTGAGGCAGATCGCGTTCGATGGAGGTCACGCACCCCGCATCACGCGCCAAGTTTCACCATCCCGCGTCCTCGGGAAACACGTTCCCGAACTTCACGCTCGTGCGCGGCGCGGCCATCATCGGGGCCACCGTGTCGCGCCAAGTCGCGTAGTGCGCGGTCTCCTTGTGCTGCGCGGGCGCGTCGGTGGTGCGGTAGGCCTCCACCAGCACGAACTTCGTCGGGTCATCCGCCTGCTGCACCACGTCGAAGCGCGCGATGCCCGGCTCCTGCACGCTGGCGCGCGCGTTGGCGAGCGTCGCCGCCTTGAACGCCTCGACGCAGTCGGGTTTCACCTGGACGTGGACATGGACGATGAGCAAGGAACCCGGTTGCATGACGAGGAGAGTTTATAAGGAGGGCAGGATTGCAGGAGGAGGAAATAATCATGCAACCGCGCTTCCTTCGGGCACGTTCCCTCCTGCCTTCCTGCTTTCCTTATGAAAAACCTCTTCCTGGGTTCCTCGCTCAGAAGCCCATTTTCTGCAGCTCCATCTGGAGCAACTCCTGGAACTCCATCACGTCCGCCTGCGACGGCTTGTAGCCCTTCTGAGCCGGCACGACGCCCATGCGGCCCATCTGGTCCAGATACCAATCCGCCGTCTGGCCGTCGCTGAACGTAACCTTGCCGCTGACCACCGTGCCGGGGCGCGCGAGCGTGTCCACCGAGAGCTTCACCGCGCCGAACGGCGGCGCTTCCGCAGCGGGAGCGGGCAATGCCGTGGTGCCATCAGCGGCGGGAGCGGGCGCACCGGCGGATGCGGGCGCGATGGGCGAGGCGGGTTCGGGCTGCTTGGGTGGCTCGGGGTCCTTCGGCTTGAGGCGCAAGTCATCGAGCAGGAAGCGCACTTCCATGTAAGTCATGGACACGCCGAGTTCGGCGGCCATCTTC
>JBJTAU010000420.1:0-9497 GCA_046090965.1 Limisphaerales bacterium
CGTCAAGGCCAACGACCAGGGCAAGATCAAGATCCGAAAGGTCACCGACAACACCGCCGCCGAGGTCGAGATACACATAGAACTCGCAGCCGGCATCTCGCCCGACATCACCATCGACGCGCTCTACGCCTTCACCGACTGCGAGGTCAGCCTGACCAGCCGCATCATCGTCATCCGCGACAACCGGCCGGTCGAACTCACCGTGAGCGAGGTGCTGCGTGCCAACACCGATCAACTCGTCGCCCTGCTCAAGCGCGAACTCGAGTTGCGCCAGAGCAAACTGGAGGAAGACCTCTACTTCCGCACGCTGGAGCGCATCTTCATCGAGGAGCGCATCTACATGAAGATCTAGCAGTGCTAGACCAACGAGGCCGTTCACGCCGCCGTGGTGGACGGCTTCAAGCCCTTCGCCGCCGAGTTCCCGCGCGCGCTGGCCGACGCGGACATCGAGCGCCTTCTGCAAGTCCGCATCCGCCGCATCTCGCTCTTCGACATCAACCAGCACCGCGAGGAGATGGAGAAGACCAAGGCCGAGCTAGCCGAGACGCAGAAGCAGTTGAAGAACGTGGTGAAGTTCGCCATCGGCCACCTGGAGACGCTGCTGGCGAAATACGGCCCGCAGTATCCACGCCTCACCACGAAGTCCGCGCGGCATGAGGAAGTGGACGTGAAAGCGGTCGCGTTCAAAGCCTTCAAGGTGGCCTACGACCGCGAGAGCGGCTACGTGGGCTACAAGGTCAGCGGCGACGAGTTCAAGGTCGAATGCACGAAGTTCGACAAGCTGCTGCTGGTGTTCAAGGACGGCACCTACAAGGTCACGGAGCTGGAGGAGAAGCTCTTCGTCGGGCCGGAGCTATTCTACTGCGGGCTGCCGGACCGCGAGCGCGTGTTCACCTGCGCCTACACGGACCGCAAGGCGAGTTACCTGAAGCGCTTCACCTTCGGCGGGACGATCTTGAACAAGTCGTATCTCTGCATCCCGGACAAGTCGCGCATCCTCTACTTCGCGCCGGACACGCCGAAGGTGCTCTACGTGCGCTACAAGCCCGCGCCGCACCAGAAGGTCCACCAGCAGACCTGCGACCCCGCGAAGATTGACGTGAAGTCCCCCAAGACGCGCGGCCGGATGCTCTCGATCAAGGACATTAGCAGCGTGACCCCAGAACCGACGCGCGGCTGGGACGAGCAAGCGGCCACGACGGAGATCGTCTTCGTGTAGAGAGCGGGGACGTGAGCCGGAAGCGGCTTACGGCTCGACGAGCCGAACACGGTAGAAGCGCGGCCCACACGCCGGCGGGGCCTGACACTCGAAGACGCGCCCACTGCCCGCAATATTGGTGGCGATGGCCACCCAGTTGGTCCCGCCCAACGATGTGGAAACTTCGAGCAGGTAGGTCTTGTCCACCGCCGTCGGCCAGCGCAGGCGCGGGCCGCCTGAAACGAGGCCCGGGGCGCGCAGTTGCAACCCGGAACTGGCGTCCGCAGGGTCGGTGCCCGCGCGGAACTCGGCCCAGTTCGGAATGCCGTCGCCGTCGGCGTCCGCATTGGCTGCAGAGAGCAGGTTGTTCAAGCTGCCAAAGTGCTTCAGCCGCCAGGAGTAGGGACTGTTGTCGCCCCACGAGGAAGTGCTCGGCGCGCGGGTCGTGACCAACCCTGCCTCGCTGCGAGCCGGCACGGTGCCGACGCCGGTGGGAGAGGCGGAGGCGAGGTCAAACCGCACGGCATAGGCGTCGTTCGCACCGGCACCGGCGGGCACCGCGACAACCAAGGTGCCCACCGCCGCATCGCCGCTGAGTCCGGCGATGCTGTCGTTCAGCCACGCAGCGGAGTAATTTCCCGCCCCGCGTGACTGGCTGATGCCGGGAGTGCCCAGGGCACTGGCGGGGACGAACTGCACGGGCTTCGTCAGCGCGGGTGAGCCTTCCAAGGGGATGACGTTCAGGTTGAGCATCAGAACTCGCAACGGGAGGCCGCCGGAAACGCGGGCGGTTATGGGGATGTTCAGCGTCTGCCCGCCGCCTCCGATTACTTCACCGGCGCTGAAGGTCACGGCAGCATCGTTCGGGAAGCTCAGGGACTGCGCGACCGGTCCACCGCGCGTTCCGCCTGTGCCGGTGCCCGTCAGTGACTGACCGACGATCCCGCGGAATGTGTTGGTGACCGGCGTGGCATAATGGATGCCGTTGGAGCGGAACCGGACGAAGTTGGTCAGCGACGCGTCGAGCGATCGGCGGAAGGTGACGAAGACGTCGGCCACGTTCAGCGCCCCGTCGCCGAAGGCGATGGTGTTGATGCCCAAATCAGTCCCGATGGTGATGGAGCCGCCATACTGGGCGCTGTAGCGCAACAGCGAAGTGGGCGCGTCATTCGTGCCCACCCCACAGCAGGAGTCCATCGCATCTAGCATGTCGCTGCCCAAGGGAGGGCGGTTCACCCCATAGACGGCGGACTGAAACACTTGAGCCACGTCATTGGCTAGCAGGTTGGTGTCGCCAAAGTCCGGCGCGTTGAACCAGCGGAAGGGGGCGACATCCCCCACGAGGTAGCCCGGTGAACCAATGGTCACCGTCTTGAGAGAGGAGAGCGATCCGTTGGTGGGAGCAGCGATGTAAACATCCTCGCGAATGCCATCGGACGTGGCGGACGGACGACTCAACGCGATACTGTAGGTCTGACCGGCCGTGGCATTGGTGGGCACGACAAAGCCAAACGCGCCCACCACGACCTGGCCGTTCGCGCTGAGAAACAAGGTATCGTGCGCCTGCGACATGGTGATCAAGTCCTGCGCGAGCGTGTTGTAGAGGTTGGTGGCACCGAGCCGTTCAAGCCAACCGACTGAGAGCAGGTTGTTGTTGGTGACCAGCAGGTTGGTAAACCCCGACGTGGTGAACATGGAGGGCGGGATGCGGATGTTTACCGTGGGGTTCGTCGGGTCGGGCATCAGGAGGAAAGACTGGAAGCCCAGCACGTTGCTGCCTGCGGTCGTGTTGGTGAACACCGGGCCGGTGAGATTGGTGACCGAGGCCGCAAACTGGAGCGAATACATCTTCTGCTGGGACAACACCGTGAGCGTAACCGGCGAATAGTTGGTCTGACCGGAGGAAGCGATGAACTGGCTGGAGGCCTCTCCGGAAGCGAAACCGAGGGAGATGATGTTCGCCGTGAAGTTGCTCGGGGAAAATTCGCGCGTGATGGTCGCGCTGCTGGCGTAGTTCGCCTTGAACGCCTTGATCTTGAAGGTCAGATTGCTTGCACCCAGTTGGAACGAGAAGTTCGTGCCGGGAAACAGGAAGGGGCCGAAGTTTGAAGACGACGCGGTGGAGGTGGGCTCCACGCCGTTGGTCGTGTAATACATCTGCGCGTTCGTGGTGGCCACCGCCACGGTGAAGAGCGCGGCGTTGTTGCCCGAGATGGACGGGCTGGCGGTCTGGAATTGGAAGCGGGCCTTCACCACGCCGCTGGAGAGGCGGCCGGACTTCACGCTCTGAGCCTTGACTGTCAGGTCGGGCAGCGCGGTCACCAGTGTGGCGGGGATGGGGAAAGTGCCGGTAGTGTAGGCGGAAACCTCATTGGTCGGGGTGGCCACTGTGGTGTCGAACGGATCGCTGGGCGTCGCCCCGGAACCCAACAGTGTCGTGACCCCGGACTCGGCGGTCACGGCGATCGTCGCGTCGTTGATGAAGACGCTGTCCGTCACCGCCGTGAAGACGGAGACGGCCCCGGTGTCGTTGGTGGTCACGGTGATGACGCCAATAACCGGGGCGGCAACAGCCGGCTGCGCAGGGGTCTGCTGCACCCGCCGGATGGCCTTGTTGCCGGACTCTGCGACGACGTAGGCACCGTTGAGCGCGTCGCGAGACAGCCCAACGGGCGAATTGAACCTGGCCACGTTTGTCGCCCCGTTGACTAAGCCCGCCTGCCCCGCCGCGCCCGCCGTGGTCTCGATGAGGTAGGTGCCGATGCTGGTGTTCGTGTAGAGGCGGCGGATCGTATGATTACCGGAATCAGCGATGAGCAGACCCGCCGTGCCCATCCAGACCACGCCGCGCGGGCTGGACAATGCCGCACTCAACGCTACTGAGCCATCGGTGCTGCCGGCAATGCCGTTGGTGCCGGCCCGGATGGTGATCGTGCCGTTCGTAGCCACCGTCTTGATGACGTGGTTCAGCGTGTCCGCCACCCACAGTTCCCCGTTGTCCCCGACGGTCACCCCATTGGGCTGATTGAAGCCGGTGGCGTAGGTGGTGACGGTGTCAGTGGAATCGATCTTGCGGATGACGTTGTTCTTCGAGTCAGCGACGTAAATGTTGTTCGAGGAGTCCAGCGCCAAGCCGATGGGCGTGTTGAAGCCCGCCGCCGCGCCCACACCGTTGACGTTGGTGGCAACGCCACTCATGCCCGCGATGTTGGAGACCACCCCATCGAAGCCGACGTAGCGGATCGTGTGGTTACCGGAGTCGGCCACCACCAACCCCCCGCGCGCCGCGATGATGCCGGCCGGGTTGAAGAAGCGCGCGAGGAAGCCCGCGTTGGCCGTGGCGTTGTTGTTGGTGCCATTCGCCCCCGCGGTGTCGCCCGCCAGCACCGTCAAGGAGGCGCTCCCGGGAATGAACCGCATGATCCGGTTCGCGGAAGCCTGACCGAGGAAGGAAAAGCCGCCTTGGTCCGTGATGTAGAACGTGCCGGCGGAATCCACCGCCACACTGTGCGGCTCGATCAACCCCGTGCCGAGCACAGTATCCACGGACTGCGCCGAAGCCGCAGCGGCCCAGCCCGACACCAAGGCGGCGAGCGCCAAACGCAGACCGGCAGCGAAATTCATGGCGCGTTGGGCAGGAGCAGTTCTCATGCGATTCGCAGGTTCATGGCAGCACCCGCAGCCGGTAATAGCGCGGCCCGCCCGGCGTCACGGTCTGGATGAACTCCTTCAGATTGCCATCGCCCAGGTTGGTGACCACCGGACTCCAGTTCGGGTTGAGCAAGTCCGTGTTGCTCTCCAGCACATATAGCTTGCCCGGCGCGCTCAGGAGCTGGAAGGCCAAGTCACGGCCGCTGTTGCGCCAACCGCCGGGCTTGAGCTGCACGCGCGAGTTCGCGCTCGTGGGATCGGTGCCGGCAAAGTATTCAAGCACATTCGGCACGCCATCGCCATCCGGGTCGGCCAGATCGGCGGCATTCGGGTTCGTCACGCTGCCGAAGAAGGCGATCTTCCACTCGTCGGAAACCAGCGAGAGCGGCGCAGGCGCGGGTCGCTGAACCCAGACCGAAGCACCGCGCGTCTCAAAATTGTATTGGTTGAACTAATCAGGCGAGCCGTCGGCTTTAGCAAAACGCACCGCGTAGCTGGAGCCGGCGGGGGCCGAGGCCGGGACGGTGAACCGCACGAAGCCCAGCAGATTGCTGCTCAAGCCGGGCAACGCGAGTTGGCCTACATTCCAGCCCACGGCCACCCCGGTGGCATCGCCAGCGGTGATGGCGGGATCCAACTGGAAGTTGACCGAAACGAACTGCGGCGGCTGCGTCAGTGCGGGCGCACCGTTCTCGGGAGTGACGGCGGCCCGGAACAGCATACCCGCCACCTGCGCGCCGGGGGCGATGCGAGCGAAGACTGGCACGCTCACCGGCGTGCCGGGCTGAATATTGTCCAACTGCAGCGCGCCGATGGCCGCCTGCCGGTTCCACACCTCGCCCGGAGGCGGCACGCTGGTGGCACGCAGCGCCGTGGGCGTGAAAACGTTGGTCGCACTGTTGGTGCGCCCGGCGGCGCTCCACCGGCGGAACCAGTTGTTGGTGCTCAAGCCGGGGAAGGCGGCGGTGTTCGTGTTCAGCCGCAGCGAGCGGATCAAGATGATCTGCCAGTCGAGGAAGCGAATCTGCCCGTCGCCACCCACCGTCCCGGCCGTGTCCTCGGGGAACACGTCCATGGCATCAAAGGCATCGCTGAACGCGAAGGGGAGCCTGACCCCGGCGGCAGCGGCAAAGGCATTGTTCACGTCCGCGCTGTCCAACACGCCGTTGCCGAAGTCCCCTGCATTATACCAACCGCCAGGCGAGGTATCGCCGACACGGTAAGCGACGTTGGTGACGGTAATGAGCCGCGTGCCGGCCGAGGCTAGCGTGACAGGCGTGGACCCGCCATCGGATGTGCCCGTGGGCAGCAGGACGTCAATGCTGTAGGTCTGTCCTTCAGCCGCCGTGGCCGGGATTGGGACAGTCAGCAAGGCGGCGACCGCGAAGCGATTCACCACCAGACCGGAGTTGGTGCTGACGAAGGAAATGACCAGCCCACGCGTGCCGAACGTGTTCGAGTAGGCGAGCGAACTGAACGTGGCCGCCGATCCGCCGGTGGTGACGGTGACGAAGTCGTTGGTCGAAATGGCCTGCGCGCCGAAGGTCGAGCCGATCATCGGAGCCGCGCCGTTGGTGCTGACTTCGACGCGGAACTGGAGCGAGCGAAGCGTGTCATTGGTGCGCAGGTTCAGGACGACGGGCACCACGACGCGCGAGCCGACCCCGGCCAGAATGTTGCCGTTCAGGCCAGCCGGCACGCCGATCGTCGTGGCCGTGGCGGGCACACCGGTGGCATTTGTGCTGGCGCTGTTCGTGCCGCTGAAGACAAACGCGGCCACACGCAGCCCGGTCAGGTCGTTCGTGGAGTTGGTCCAGCGGATCACACCCGTGCCACTGGACATGGTGACGGGAGTGCTGTTGGTCGTCGGCTCCGTGCCGTCCGTGGTGAAAAACACATTCGTGCTCGAACTTGTGACGGTGATGAGCGTGCCGAGGGGAAAGTAGCCAGTGTTCGGGCTGAAGGAGAGCGAAGGTGGGTTCAGCGTGACGGTCGAGGAACCCCCGGTGCCCACGCCGCTGGGGCCGGTGAGGCCGGAGCCAGAGACCCGGCGGATGAGGTGGTAATACTGCTCGGTCACGAAGACGTTGCCGCTGACGACCACCACGACGCCACCGGGCGTGCGCGACTCCGCAAACTCCGCCGTGCCATCGGTCCAACCGGGAAAGATTCCGGGAGCGACGGCCGCCTGCCAATTGTTCGAGGCGATGCCGTAAAGGACGCTGGTCGAGCCGTTGGTGGCCACGGTCACGGCGCGATGGTTGCCCTGATCGGTGACGACGAGCACGTTGCCGCCCGCCTTGGCCAGATTGAACGGCGAACTGAAACGGCTCTGAGCGGCGGTCCCGACATTGGTGCCCGAAGTGCCGACGACGCCGGACAACAGGCTGACCGCGAAAGTAGTGGGATTGACGAGGCGGATCGCGTGGTTGCCCGTGTCGCTGACGGCAATGGTGCCGCTGTCGAGCACCTCGACCCCACGCGGCGTGGTGAAGGTGCCGGCGGCGACGATGGTAGTCACTGCGCCGTTCGAGAGGGCCACGCGCTTGAGCGCGCCGCCGAGTTCGATCACGTAGAGGTTGGCCGAGCCGTCGTAGGCAAGCGCCGTGGGCACGGTCAAGACGGCGGCGTTGTTGGTGGCGATGAGTTGGCCGAACTGGTCGTATTGACGGATGAGCCCATCTCCCTGCGTCAGGACGTAGAGGTTCGTGCTGCCGTCCAGTGCCACGTCCACGGGCGTGCTGAGGCCGCTGAGGTAGGTGATGGTGCGGTTGGCGGTCAGATCGAGTCGGCGGATGGCACCGTTGGCTGAATCGGCCAAGAAGAGGTAACGGCCGGAAATGTCGAGCACCAGACCGCCGGGCGTGTTGAACTTGGCGACCTGCAGGGTGTTCCCGTCCTGAAATCCGTTGAAGGTGTCGGAAACCAAGTTGGTCGGGCCGCCGCCGATGGTGGTGACGGTGGTCTGCGCCAGCGCGGCAGCCTGCACCAGCACGCCGAGCAGCAAGGCCAGCGCCCAGCGCCGGAGCGGCGGGCCACTGCGCTGTTCACCTGCTGTCCGAGTCACTCTCATGAAGCGGGAGGTTGTGGTGAGGCTCAAGGTTTGGCGGGCGGTGCCGGTTTCTTGCCCCAATCTTTTGGCTTCCCGGAGTCCAAAAAGGAATCGGGTTTATCCTGCATCAACGGGGGGCGCTGCTGGAGAAAGTCCACCGCGGTTGGCTGGGTCTGGCCTTGCAGGAAGTCGGTGCTCGGAGCCTGAAAGTGAGCAGCCTCGATGAGGGTCGGCGTGACGAAGATGAGGAGGTTTGCCTTGGTGCGAGTCTTGGTTTCCTTGCGGAACGCCCAACCCAAGCCGGGGAGGTCGCCGAGACCGGGGACTTTGGTGAAGCCCTTGTTGATGTTGTCCGTGATGAGGCCGCCCATGACGAGGGTGTTGCCGCTGGGGATCATGACCTGCGTCTCGATTTTGCGGATGGCATAGACGTTGGCCTCGTTGACTTGGCCGTTGATGGTCTGGCGGTCCTTGGAGTCGATGTTTGAAACTTCGGGCACCACCCGGAGGGAGATGTTGCTGTTGGCGGCAATGCGCGGGGTGACTTCGAGGATGGTGCCCAAGTTCGTGTAGGTCACGCTGGCCGCGGCGGGCGTGTTGGCTGAACCGGGCGTGACTTGGAAGATCGGGAAGGCGCGCGTGACGGCGAGACGCGAGGTTTGCCCATCCATCATGACCGAGCGCGGGGTGGAGATGACCTCGGTCTCAGCATCCGTGTTCAGGAAAGAGAGGGTGGCGCGCAGGCCGTCCGCATTCAGGAACCCCACCGGGCCCACGCCGTCCCGGCTGTTCACCGTGAAACCGGGCACAAGCCCGCCCACGCTGGTGGTGAGCGTCTCCGTGAGCGTGCTGGGCGCGGTCTGCGCGGTCGTGATGGTCCGCCCTCCGGGCAGCGTCGTCGTGGTGCTCGTGGTCGCGCCGGGGCGGTTGGCCGTCACCGTGCCGGAGAGCTGGCCGTTGCCAAACCCGACGGATTGATTTTGCAAGGTGCCGCTCCAGTCCACGCCGCGGAGCGATTGCGGGCTGCGTGAGGTTTCCAAGATGCGCGCCTCGATGAGCACTTGCATGGTGGGCGTGTCTATCTTCTCGAGCACTTCGTTGAGGAAGTCCCATTCGCGCTCGGTGGCGGAGATGATGAGGGTCTGCGTGCGGGGGTCGGGCACCACCTTGGCCCGGGTGGAGAGCACGCTGGTGAGGATGGTGACAATGTTGGTGGGGCTGGTGAACTTGAGGGTGACGATCCTGGTGGCCAGCGGCTCCTGCGTGTTGGTGTCCTTGGGGCTGACGCGGTAGGTGTTGGTCTTGGGGTCATGCACCATTTGCAGGCCGTTGTTCGAGAGGAGGGCTTCCAGCGCCTGCCGGGCGGTGACGTTGGTCATGCGGAAGGCGGGGACCTTCGGAGCGGGGATGGGTGTGCCATCCGCCGCACGGTTGGCGGCAGTGAGCTTGGGGTCGAACAACACGTTGATCTCGGCTTGCAAGGCGAGGCTCTTGATGAGATCCACCAAATCCATGTCGTCATACTTGAGTTCCAAGATGATCTCGTTGTCGGCGGCGGTGCGGGCGGCGTCCTTCGCGTCGGCCGCGGCCTTGGCC
>JBJTAU010000421.1:0-3287 GCA_046090965.1 Limisphaerales bacterium
CCCTACGGCGGCATCTGGAGCGGCCTGCGTCCGCTGCTGCCGGTGTTCGATCACCTTTTCAGCACGCTCGTGACTGATCTCGGCGAGCGGGGCTTGCTCGACGACGTGCTGGTCATCGCGATGGGCGAGTTCGGCCGCTCACCGCAGATCGGCACGCAAGGCAGCACCGATGGGCGCAACCACTGGCCTTACGTCTCCTCGATCACGCTCGCCGGCGGCGGCTTCCGCCACGGCCAGGTCATCGGCTCGACGGATCGCGACGGCGGGCAAATCGCCTCCCGCGCGCTCACGCCCGGCGACCTCGCGGCGACGATCTTCCATCACATGGGCGTGCCCGTGGACGTGACCTACGAAGACCACCAGCGCCGCCCACGCTTCGTGGTGGAGAACGGCGAGCCGATCCGGGAGTTGGTGTAGTCAGGCGGGCGATCGGCGCGTTGGGGCGCGGCGTTCAGGGCGCAGCGCTTGCGATGGTCCGAGTGGTTTCTGGGATTTTGGCACGCGTCGGCGAACGAGGGTTACAGTGGCTTGAAGGCCGCAATCCCGGTGACGCGTTGTCCGTTTCGAGTTCCGGGTTGTCCGCCGGGAAAACCTGCTTCAAGCTCCGGCCCCGTGGCCGAGCCGCCCCAACTTGAACTTCCCAGCACCGGACCTGTCCGTGCCGTCTTTCTCGACCGCGACGGGACGATCAACGTGGACAAGCACTACTTGAGTGACCCGGTGCAGTTGGAGTTGATCCCCGGCGCGGGGCCGGCGTTGAAGCGCCTGCAGGACGCGGGCTTTCTGCTCATCATCGTCACCAACCAGTCGGGCATCGGGCGCGGCTACTACACGGAGGAGAACATGCATGCCGTGAACCGCCGCCTGATCGAGATGCTCGCTCGCTTGGGCGTGCGGCTCACCAAAATCTATTATTCGCCAGAAGCTCCGGAGCAGCCGAGTGTCGGGCGCAAGCCGTCGCCGGCCTTTCTCTTCGCCGCGCGGGATGCGCTGGCAGTGGAACTCGCGCACAGCTACATGGTGGGCGACAAGCTGATCGACCTCGAATGCGGCTGGAACGCGGGCGTGCGCCGGAGCTTGCTGGTGCGCACCGGTTACGGCGCGGAGACGGAACGGAAGCACGCGGACAAGATGGCCCGCGCGGTCGTCGTGGATGACTTGCCGGCGGCGGTCGAATGGATGCTCCGGCAACCCGCTCTGGAGACGAAGTGAGGCAGCCGGGACTTCCCGCGGGAGCTTGAGCGGCGTTGCTTACCAGTTGCCGTCCACGATGAGCGAGGCGGCGTTGCGGGCGAGGTCTTCGGCGAGCAGCGGCACGGCTTGACGCTCGGCGCTGGTCAGATCCGTGCCCGCGCGGATAGTGGTGCGCCCGCTGACTTCCCGGTCGAAGAGGATCTTGCCCGTGGCGCGCTCCTTAACCGTGATCTTCGCCACCATGCCCAGCGCGTAGTCGCGCACGGTGAGGACGTCGGCGGGCTGGAAGCTCAATGGCGCGCGGTCGAAGCGCGTGATGACGCCGGTGAGGACGACATCGGACTCGCCGCGGGTGTCGAGCTTGTAAGTGCCGTCCTGCTGGAAGCGCTTTCGCAGCGCGTTGTTCAAGGACTCGATGAGGCGCGGCTCGAGGGTCTGGTTCTGGATCAGGCCGATCTGGATGCTGTGCTGGCCGGCGGGAAAGGCCGCCGTGGAGCCAAGCCGGTAGCCGGCGCACCCGGTCAAGGAAACCAACGCGAGGGCGAGGCGGAGGGCGGGCACGGCGCGCATGATCATTGCGGTTTGACGGCCCCGGCGGGCGCGGCGTTGGTGGTCGGGGCGGGGCTGGCGACCACGCCGGGCAGCGATTTGAGGAATTCGATGCGGCGCTTGGCCTCGGCGGCAAACGGCGACTCAGGATCCTTGATGAGCACCTCGTTGTAGTAGACCAGCGCGCCGCTCCACATCCGTTTCTTCTCGTAGAACTTGGCGATCTCCATCGCCCCCCGCGCCTGTTCGGCCCGGAGATTGTCAATGTGCTTGCGGGCTTCGGGCACGCGCTTGTCGTCCGGGAAGAGGGAGATGAAGTCAGTGAAGGCGGCGATGGCCTTGCCGGCGACGCCCTGGTCGTATTCCGAGGTCTTGGCCTGTTTGAGGTGGGTCAGGCCGGCCTTGAACTGCGCTTCGGCGGCGATGGCCTTCTGGTCGTTGTATTTGTCGGCGACCTTCTCGTAGGCCTTCACGGCATCGGTGAACTCCTTCTGCTTCTCCTGGGCGGCACCGATGTTCATCTGCGCCTGCGGGGCGATTTCGCTGTAAGGGCCGTTCTTGATGACCTTCTCATACATCTTCGTGGTCTTCTCCATGGAAGGGAAGAAGGGGATGACACCCCAGATCTTGAACCACTGACCGCCGAGGTAGCCGTTGCTGATTTCAAACTGCCGCTTGAGCACTTCCTGATAGTTCTCAACCTTGGGATACTTCTCCAGCAACTCTTGGTAGGCCTTGAACGCGTCCTCGTCCTTCTTCTGCTCCTCCAAGCTGCGGCCCACGAGGAACTGGGCCTTGGGCGCGTAGTCGGAGAGCGGCCACTTCTTGACCGTGTGGCGCGCCGCCTTCAGGGCGAGGTCGTAATCCTTCTTCTCGAACGCCTGCTCGGCGACCTCGAGCTGGTCCTTGGCCCGCGTCTTCTGCCAACTACCGGTGCTGCCAAAGGGCTCGTAAGTCCAGCCTTCGCCCGCCTTGTAAATCAGCGGTGCCGGACTGAGGTGCGGGAACGCCACCACCGCGGCCAGCAGCAGCGTCACGCGCGAAATCCGTCGAATCATGCCGCGGACTATAGGTGGCAGCGGAGGGCGAGTCAAGGCGGCCAGCCGAGGCCGCAGCGGAACACGGATGACGCATCCACAAAGTAGGATCAATGCTGGGCCGGCAGCATGCAGTCTCGGCGACGCGCGCAGCGCGCCGGCTCCAATAGACCGTCTTCTTGCTGGAATCCAAAGGAGAATCACGCGCGATCAACACGAGCGAAATCCGGTTAGCAGCCCGTTAAAAATCGCGCCCTTGCGTAACGTGTGACACATGCTGCCCGTCCTCCGTGAGCATGGCACTGGGACGACGCAAACCACGGCAGGAGGAACTCTTCATCGCCACGGCGCAACTGCCCCGCGGTACCGGTCATCCCTTCTACACCAAGCTCAATGCCGTGCTCGCCCAAGCCCAGTTTGACACCTTCGTCGAGAACCTCTGCGCGCCCTACTACAAGGCGGGCGGGCGCATTGGGATTCCTCCGGGCACTTACTTCCGCATGATCT
>JBJTAU010000422.1:0-8260 GCA_046090965.1 Limisphaerales bacterium
CACGCTCCCGCACCGCCAATACGTCACCAACCTAATGTCTTCCGGCAACAGCGCCGCGTGGTTGAACGAGGCCGAGATCAAGCAGGCCCGCGAGGCGGCGAAACAGAAGTCGTGGAGTGAATCTGCTGCCGCGGTGCGTGAACGGGCGGAGGCGGCAGAGCGCTCACAGATAACCAAGGACACTCGGCGCCTCTGGCAACAGCTCGAGCACATCCCTCTGGAGGGCGAAGCCGCGCGCCTCGCCCGCCATCGCGCGAAGGAACCGGCGAAGTAACGGAGCGTGGCAAGTCGTCTATCGCTCTCGTGGTCACCTCAGCTTTCCTGCCCTGTGCCGTTGCGAAACGCGAGGTGTGCCGTGCGGACGGCTTTCATGATCCAGCCACCGTGCTGATGCTCACACCTCCACGGTGTGCCCGTGCGCGATGCTGTCCTCGGCGGCGATGGCGAGGAGGCTGCCGTCCAAGCAGTCGGCGACGGTTGTGAGCGGGCGTTTGCCGTCGAGCACCGCGTCCAGGAACGCGGCGTGCATCTCGTCGAAGCCGAGGTGGTTGCCCCAGCCTTCGCCGGCGGGCGATTCGATGTGGTGGACGATGGGTTCCTTCTGACCGGAGCCGCGCCGCCATTGGAGAATGTCCACGGTCGAGATGCGCGTCTGAAGCGAACCGGCCTCGCCCACGACGCCGAGTTCCAAGTCTTCGTGCGGGAAGTCGCGGCCAAACAGGCAAATCTGGAGCGAGCCGAGCGTGCCGTTGTCATACTCGAAGCTCACGGTCGCGTGGTCGTTGACCTGATGCTCGGGCTCGACGACGTGCATGACCGCGCTCGCGCCGAACGCCGAGACTCGTGTGGGCCGCGCGCCCGCCCACCAGTTCATCAGATCGAACTGGTGGCAGTTCTTGTCCACGAGCATCCCGCCGGAGCGGCGCTGGTCCTGAATCCAGTTCTGCGACTTGGGTTGGAACGGCCCGCGAAACTCGCGCGTCCACACCATGCGCGGGCGGCCGATCTCGCCGGCGTCCACGAGCGCCCTCACCTTCTGGAAGAACGGCGACTAGCGCAGCTCGTGGCCACTCATCACCACGCGGTCGGTGTGAGCGGCGGCCTTTTCAAGGATGCGGCACTCGGCGCGCGTGATGCCGCAGGGTTTTTCGAGAAAGAGATGTGTCCCGGCCTTGAGCGTCGCCAGGGCGAGTGGGACGTGGTTGAAGTTCGGCGTCGAGATGCACACCGCGTCGAGGTCGGAGTGAATCAGCTCGTGCTCGTCGGCGAAGACGCGGGCGGATGGCGCGACTTCCAGAGCGCGGCGGAGATTGGCCTCGTTGCGGCCGCAGAGCGCGACGCATTCGGCGCGGGCGGCGAGCTTGGTGTGGAACTGGCGGACATGGCTGATGCCCATCGCGCCAATGCCGAGAAAACCGATGCGGAGTTTCATGGGCCGAAGGATGTCTGCCACAAAGAGGCGCAAAAAGCTCAAAAAGGCGCGGACCTCGCTCTCGTAGTCGCAGGCTTCAGCCTGCGCTTGGGATGCCTTCGGAAAGTAGGGCCGCGACCAACGAACGCCCCTTCACTTCGCAACCTGAAGGTTGCGACTACGGGCCGGCGCGCTTTTCCTCCCGCCAGTAGGCCGGGAGGTTCGGCTTGGTATCACGGAGGATTTCCAGCAGCGCGCGACGCATGTCTGGCTCGATGCGCGCGAACTCGGACGACGTGTCATTGCCCGTCAGTATCTCGTGCAGCCGTTGCAGGACGTGCTCGCGCATCGGCTTGGGTAGCAGGTCGAAGGCCTCCGAGTAGATGAGGAAGCTGCACGGGTATTTGAAGAGGCGCGTCTCCAAGTCGAGTTGGCGCAGCGAGCGGCCCCGGCGGTCCTTGGGGCCGAGCGTGGCAAAGTATTCGGCATAGCCTGAGGTGCCCTTGACCCTGGCCTTGAGGGGCGTTTCCTCGGTGAAGAGCAGGTATTTTAGGAACCCTTCGCTCATGCTCTTGAGGTAGCGAATGTGTTGGTAGCGGGAGAGGGCCATCTGCGACTCGTAGAGCAATCGCGTAAGGAAGTTGTGCATGTGCGCCTCGTGCTCCAGCACCATGAGCGCTACGATGTCGCTGTGGGGCGAGGCGTAGCCTTCGAGGTCCACGAGCTTTTTGAGCGAGGTGAGGTTGCCGAGGTAGTTCGGCTTTTCCTCGGCTTTCAGGAAGGCGGTCTTGCCGAAGAGATTGCCGCGATGCGTCACCTTGCCGTGGGTGCCGGTGACATACCAGCCGCCCCAACGGTCTTCGAGCGGCGTGCGGTGGTTCACTTCGGAGACGCCCGTGATGAGGTCAATGATCCCTTGCTCGTCGGTCTTGAACGAGCGGATGAGATGGCCGGGCACGCCCATGGTCTTGGCGGACGCGTGGCATTCAAGGCACTGGTTGTTGCGGACAAACTGCGGTTTGTCGCTCGCGGTCTGCTCCAGCGTGTAAAAGACGCCGCCGAGCTTCGGATCCACTTCGCTGATTTCCATGACCGGTGCGTTGGGAATCCAGCCGATGTAGAGCTCGTCGTTGAAGAACACCGAGCGCGGCGTCTGCGGCGAGATGCGCTCGCGCTGGAGCGATGTCTTCGAGAACAGGAGCGTTTGCGACTTGGGCGAAACCTCCAGCGCCGCCAGCAGCGAATCGCGCCACCCGCCGGCCTTGGGGTCGAACTTCAGCTTCACCTCGCCCCGTTCGAGCCGGGCCTGCAACCGCGCGATCGGGCCGGTGGAAGGGGTCTTGTTGTAGCTGATCGTGTCCTCCTCGAACGGCACCATGTGCGTCGCGCCTTGAAAGTCGGACTGCGCGCTCGCCCGCCAAGGCAGCAACATGACCGCAAGGGCGGCCAGCCACCGGGCGACACGGGCGGAGCGACAGTCGAACATGGTGCAACTAGACTGCCCGGCGGCGCGGGAGGATTCACGAATCTTGGCGCGCGTTGGGCAGGAATTGCCCGAACGCGCGTTTGACTTGCCCCGGCCAGGCCCCATACTCCGCCGAAATTTAATCGTCCGGGCGGCAGGGTGGTTCATCCAGCACGGGCACACGAAAACACTATGGCCAAAGTCAAACACATCGCACTGATCCAGTTCAAAGCCGACACCACGCCGGATCAGATCGACCAAACTTTCAGTGCCCTGCTTGACCTCTCTGAAAGCATTCCCGGCGTCGAAGACTTTATCTCCGGTCCGAACACCAGCCCCGAAGGCCTCACCGGGGGCCACACCCACGCCTTCGTGATGACGCTCACCGATGCCGCTGCGCGCGACGCCTACCTCACGCACCCCGAGCATCAGGCCTTCGTGCAAAACTTCCTGCCGTTCATCGAAAAGGTGACGGTGCTCGACTTCGAGTTGTGAAGTAACCGGCGGTGCGCCGCACGCAGCCCATGCCCGCGCCCGCCGCTCTTCCTGCCGGTTCAACAAGCCAAGCCTTGCCCCGACGCTTCCGAGCGCGGACAGCCTTGGCTTTGTTCATTTTACCTTTTGCCTTTTGCCTCACTGCTTCGGCGTGGGGTCCGCATGGCGAAATCACTCAGGCCGCCCTCGACGCCCTCGGCCCCGACGACGCGCTCCTCAAGCACCTCGGCACCAACGCGCCTAAGCTCGTCCACTACTGCTGGCTGGGCGACTACCGCCGCATGCCCTACGAACGGCAGGGCGAGTTCTTCTACGCGGACGACTACCTGCTCTTCCCCGGCATGGAGCGGCACCTCGACCACCTCGTGCCCGAGGTCAAGCGCACCTACGAGCCGTTCTTCCGCCGCGCGCTCCAGGCGCTGCGCACCGAGACGCCGCTGAACGCCGCGCGCTGGATCGGCTCGCTGCTGCACTTCGTCGAGGACACCGGCTCGCCGCCGCACTCGGCGGAGATTCGCGGCGACGTCCATAGCAAGATGGAAAACTGGGTGGACGCAAAACTCATCCGCCTGCCCGGCTACCGTCCGCAACTGCTCGGCGACACGGAGGAGAAGGCGCTCGCCGGTTTCCTGCGGCGCATGGACGGCCTCATCGCCTACTCGAAGGAACGCGGCGACCGCTGCCGCCCGCTGGTGCTGGCCGACAAGCGCGCCGAGGTGGAACCCATCGTCCTCGAAAGCGCGCTGGAGACGAGCCGCGTGGTGGCGGATTTGCTGCGAACGCTGGGCGAATTGTTTCCCAAGCCGCCATACAAGCATAACTCAATTAGAGGGACAGTCTTCTCCGACGGACGCCCGCTGCGAACCACACAGGGAGGCCCCATCCGAGTTCTACTTCTCGGCACGACGCATTCGACTCTCGCCGATTCAAATGGCGACTTTGTGTTCACAGGCCTGGATGAAGGCGATTACAAGATGGTCTTTATGCATCCTACACTGCTGGCTGGCATCACCAACGTGAGCACAGTGCGTGAGTTTGATTCGCTTATGCCGTTGCCGTTTCTCCCAGCCAAGTTGACATCAGCCAATCTGCTCAGGAACCCGGCTTTTGCTGTTTACTGGCTGGCCAAGAATCACCCAGACGCGTGGTATCCCACCAAGACCGCTTGGGAAGGCGACCTCATCCCGCTCAAGGACGGCGCGCGCTACACGCTGCGCCTGAACTGGCAGGCCCAGCCCGGCCCCGGCGATGTCGTCCTCCGCTTCCGCCCAAACACGCACCCCGGCCTGCCCGTCGTGGACACCGCGCCCTTCAAGCCCGGCACCGCCGAGCACACCTTCACCGGCTCCGACAAAATGAAGTGGGCGCAAATCCTCATCCGCACCACCAACGCACCCACCACGCTGCTTTTGAGCGTCGCCCTCACGCCGGAGCCGTAATCGTGGTAGGGCCGCGCTGCCGCGCGGCTCTGCTTTCTTCGCCTTTCAACTTTCATCTCTCCCGGCTTTCAACTCTCATCCGCCGATGATTCAGAAGTGGCCCGTCCTCAGTTCCAAGCAGCTCGCGGACTTCCGCATCTTCACGGTGCGCTCGGATGTGAAGCGCTCGCCGCGCACGGGCGCGGAACACGACTTCTTCGTTCTCGACACGCGTGGTTGGGTGAACGTCATCGCCGTCACGCCCGACGACAAGCTGGTGATGGTGGAGCAATACCGCCACGGCTCGGACACCATCGAGTTGGAGATTCCCGGCGGCGTGATGGACGCGGAGGACCCGTCGCCGGTGCTCGGCGGCCAGCGGGAATTGCGCGAGGAGACCGGCTACGAAGGTGACTCAGCGGAGATCATCGGCCAGATTTTTCCCAATCCCGCGATCATGTCGAACACCTGCTACACGCTGCTGGTGCGCAACTGCCGGCTCACGCATCCGGTGGAGTTCGACAGTTGCGAGGACATCCGCACGCACCTCGTGCCGGTGGCGGAGCTGCCGGAGTTGGTGGCCTCCGGGAAGATTCAGCTCGCGCTCGTCGGCGTGGCGCTCTACCACTTGGACTTGTGGCGGCGGCGGCAACCGTTGGGCGGCTGAGTGACCGGCCATCGCAGCTCACTTGCCATCCAACCCGCGCAGGTAGGCGAGGATTAACTCAGGAAGATCATTGCTGTAACCGCCTTCCAGCACGCTTACGACTGGCACGCCGAGGGCGCGAAAGCTTTGCCCAAGCCAGTGGAAATCCTCCGCCTCCAACGTCTCCTGCGCGAGCGGGTCGCGCGCGTAGGCGTCGAAGCCGGCACTGACGACGACGACGTCGGGCTTCTGGGCCTTGAGGGCGTCGAGAGAGCGGGTGAGAACTTTGCGGTATTCTTCCCGCGGCGTGCGTGGCGCGACCGGATAGTTGAAGCAATTGTCGCCGACGTTTTGCGTGCCCGTGCCGGGATAGCACGGATGCTGGTGGATGGAGTGAAAGAATGCGCCGGGCTTGCCGAGCAGGATGGCCTCCGTGCCGTTGCCGTGGTGGACATCGAAGTCATAGACCGCCGCGCGTTTTGCGCCTGTGGCCAAGGCGTGCAGCACGGTGATGGCGACTTGGTTCAAGTAGCAGAAACCCATTGCACGATTGCCGGTGGCGTGGTGGCCGGGCGGGCGGAGCAGGCTGAAGGGCATGCCGCCTTTGCGCGCCAGTTCCAGCGCACGCAAGCCGCCACCGATGGAACGCAGCGCATGCTCTTGGATGCCTGCGTGCGCCGGAGTGTCGCCGTCGAAGTCGCCGGTCGCCGCCTTCACGCGGGCGAGGTGGTCCTTCGTGTGCGCGCGGAGGATGGCCTCCTCGGGCGCGGCGGCCGGCTGGTCCCACTCCAATTTGAGTTCTGCCTGGCTGCGGAGCTTTTCCAGCGTGCGAGTGATGCGCTGAGGGCGCTCCGGGTGGCCGGCCAGGTGGTAGTTGACGCAGCGTTCGTCGGTGATGAGGTGCAGCGACATGAGCAGGGGATACGACAGGCGCGGCGAGTTTGCAATTGGCGGTTGCGCCAGAAATGTTTTTGACAAAGCCCCGGTGCATTCCTACCGTCCGCCCCGCACTGACTGGTTGGGGTCGTAGCTCAGTTGGTAGAGCACCACAATGGCATTGTGGGGGTCAGGAGTTCGAATCTCCTCGGCTCCACCACCTCTCAGCGCAAAGGAGATCAGGTCGTATCCCGGGGAAGTTTCCGTTGCACCCGTCGAGCGCCGCCGCCTAATGTTTGGGCAACACGCAAACCGTTTTCGCCCGCCATGCAATTCCGTCCCCTCGGCAACACCGGCCTCAACCTCTCCGTCATCAGCTACGGCGCGGCTTCGCTGGGCAACGAATACGGCAACGCCAGCGACGAGGCCCGCAGCATCCGCTCGCTCCACGTCGCGCTCGATGGCGGGGTGAACTTCATCGACACGTCGCCTTACTACGGCCGGACGTTGTCGGAGAAGGTCCTTGGCCGGGCGTTCAAGGAGATTCGCCGTGACCGCTTCATCCTCGGGACAAAGTGCGGGCGCTACGACGTGGCGGGGTTTGACTTCAGCTACGACCGCATCCTTCGCAGCGTGGATGAGAGTTTGCAGCGGCTCGGTGTGGAGCACATTGACATCATGCAGTGCCACGACATCGAGTTTGTCAACATGCAGCAGGTGGTGGACGAGGCGTTGCCGGCGCTGCGCAAAGCGCGCGAGCAGGGCAAGATTCGTTTCATCGGCGTCACAGGTTTTCCGCTGAACATCTTCCGCTACATTCTCGACCGCACGGAGCTGGACTGCATGTTGAGCTATTGCCACTACGCGCTGAACAACACCTCGCTGCTCGGCCTCATCCCGTATTTGAAGAGCAAGGGCGTGGGTATCATGAGCGCGTCGCCGTTCAGCGAGCGCCTGCTCACGCGGCCGCCATTGCCGTCGTGGCATCACGCACCGGACGCGCTCAAGACGCAGGGCCGCAAAGCTGTCGAATTCTGCGACGCAAAGGGCGTGGACATCGCGAAGCTCGCTTTGCAATTTTGTGTCCAGCATCCCGACATCGCCACGACGGTGCCGGGCACCGCGAACCCGGACAACATGGCCAAGCAACTGCGCTGGCTGGACGAGCCGGTAGATCATGCGCTCATCGCCGAAGTGATGAAGCTGCTGGAGCCCACGAAGAACGTGCTGTGGCGCGTGGGACGGCAGGAGAACAGCGTGGATTGGGATGCGGGCTTATGAGTCGGTGGAAAGAGATTTCAGGCTGCACGGCGACCAAAGCCATGGTTGCTGGACTTCTTGCTGCGACTTGCCTCCAAAGGCCCGGGCTCGCCGAAGTCTCCGACCCGCAACTTCGCACCGATCATCCGTGGTATCCGGGCGAGCTGGCGCTCTCGACATTCGAGCGGCTCTTCGCCACGCAGGCTGAGCAGTATCGCCGCGCGACCGGCAAGGCTCCGGCCACCGACGAGGACCGCGCGCTCGCCTCGTGGTTCTTCCGCAACACGCACTATGCGCACGGCGAGGAAGGCGCGCACGACTGGTGGGGGCAGGGCTTTCAGAAGGGCAGCGACCTGCGCGGGCGCGAGTATTGGATCGGCCTCTTCGCGCACGGGTTCGGCCTGTGCGGCACGACGCACTCGCAGTGGTCAGCCGAAATGGAATTCCTCCTCGGTCACGGTCGCGGTCGCGGCCTCGGCGTGTCGGGCCACAACTCCTTCGAAGTCTGGCTCACCGGCGGCGCTTATGGCGCGGGCAAGTGGGCGCTGCTCGACCACGGCGGCTCGTGGAAGGACGCGGTTGAAGTCCCCGACGGCCACGACCAGACCGACTTCCTGAAAGGCCGGCAGAGGTATCAACTCCGATTGCACACGACGCCGAAGTCGCTCGTGAACTCCAGCCACGTGATC
>JBJTAU010000423.1:0-7189 GCA_046090965.1 Limisphaerales bacterium
GCCCGTGATAGCGGCGGGCGCGGTGAGCTTGGGGGCCAGGGTTTTGTTAGGGACGGTGTAGTAGAAGTGCGGGTCCGGGCAGGCGAACTTTTCCTTCCAACTGTTGGCGAGCACGGTGAATTGCTCGCCGAAGTTGGCACCCTGGTCCTTGGTGAACATCCCCTCGCCGGTCAGGAAGACGATGCCCTTGTAGCTTCCCGGCCAGAATGGGCAGGTGAGCACGTTGTAGGACTGCCCGGCCGTTGTGGTGATCTGACGGCCAAAGGTTGGATAGGTTCCCCAGGCGATGCCGTCCGGCACCCGCTTTTCCGCGATCAGTTTTGGAATGTAGTCGCTCCAATACGCCTTCCAATCGGCGAGGTAGCTCCGGACATCCGCGTCATAAAACGGATTGCCCGGCTGAGCGGCGGAGAGTTCCTTGAAAACTTCTTTCAGGCTGGACGCCTTCCCGAGGGACTCCGCGTCAATCCAGCTCTTCAGATCCGGCTCGGCAAGGTCTTTGCCGCCGGCGCTTTGCATGAAGATGATCCCCACCGGCTTGCCGGTCTTGGCGGCGATCCGCTGTCCCAGCATCCCGGCCAGGCCGCCCTTCGCGGGTTCCCAGCGGGAAGGATATGGTCCTTCAAGCGTCGTGGAGGTCGCGACGCTGTAGCGGGCGGGCCTCGGAGATCGGTCGCGGCTGGCCCTGCGGGCCATGACCCGCACCGAGTCGTTGGCGGGCGCGTTCGGGTCTGCCACGACCGCCATGGGCGGTGCCGCCACATACCATACATCGCCGACGACCATGTTGGCGCAAACGCGCTCGTGGGCGAGTTCGCCGTCAATGGTGAAGGTGACCTTGAGCGTCTTCGGTTCGGTGCCCGCCTTCATCGGCGGCACCGTGACCTGCCTGTCCTTCATGCCGGGCGTGACCGGAATGGTCTTCTCAATCCCGGCGAAGCTGAACTTGATCTCTGCCCTGCCTTTTTCCTCGTAGCCCGGCCAGGCATGCACCGCCGACCCCCAAAAGGTGACCGGCACGTCCGCCTGCAACACGGTGTTGTCCCGGAACTGCTGGCTGAGCAACGGCATCTTGGCGTATTCAGCTCTCTTGCCGACCGTCGACGGATCGACCTTCACGCCTTCGACCTTGATCGGGGCGTCCGGCCACGCTTGCAACTCCGCATTGAGGGCTTTGCTGGCAACCAACTTGTTGTCGAAATAAATGAAGGGCGACAGCGGCAGCATCGCCTTGTTATAGACATTCGGCAGGACACCGACACCATTGCAGGCGTAAGCGACGCCGTGTGGTTCGGCCACGCCAGCCGCTGTTAGTTCCAGCTTTTCGCCGGCAATCTTCATCTTCGCGCGGTGCCAGACGCGGTCCTTGTCAGCCAGATAGAAGAGCGTCACCTTGTCGTCGCCGTTCTCGATCACCGCCGGCCCGCCCAGCGTCTTGCCCGGGGTCAGTTGGCCCACCAACAGGCCGCCTTGGGCATGGTCGAGAGTCACGACCAGCTTGTCGCCCTTGACTTCGTAGGACTTGAACATCGGCCCGTCGGCGACGATGTTTTTGCCATACTGGTTCTTGAGCGCGTGCAGGGCGAGGCGTTTGCCCGGCACCGCCTTGTCGTGGTAGTGGATGCCACCGGTGATGTCGATCTGCGAAGCCATGCCGGTGTTGGGGATGTCGCGCGCCAGCCAGAAGCCGAGGCGCATCTCGCCCATGTCGTTGAGCGTCAGCCCATCGTTGGCGCCCGGCGCATAGAGTTGGTGGAAATAAACCGGGAAGTCGCCCTGCCCCCACACCTCGCGCCAGCCGCGGATGAGCGAATGCATCCGGTGGTAGTAGTGCACGCCCTCGAACATGCTCGAATAGCACTGGTTCCAGATCTCGCCGCGGATGGCATAAGGAACCACCGGGTTCATCCGGCCGTTGAACATCCAGGTCGCGTCACGGTTGTCGGCCATGTTGCCGGGCGTCTGGGTCGAGATGGGCTCGGCTGGCTTGCCCGCCTTCACCAGTTCGGCATTGCGGGCCAGCGTGCCTTCCGTTTCCTGATAGAATTTTTCCCACGCCGCCTGGTGCTCGGGCGTCGAGGGATCCGTCTCGAGCAGCGACTTGTAAATCGCCTGGGTCTGCTCGTCTTTCCCGTCCTTGAATACGCAACGCGGGGTACAGGCGCGGACGCTGGTCATGCTGAACGAACAATTGAGGATGCCGATGGGCACGCCGAGTTCCTTGGAGAGATCGTAGGCAAACGCGGTGGCGATGGCGCTGAAATCTCCCATGTCGCCGGCCTTCCACTCGCCCGTGGCATGCTCGACGGGGAACAGCGCGGAATAGACGCTGGTCTCCTCGAACTCGCGGATCACCGGCGGCTTCTCCTTGCCTTCCTTCACGCGGTCCGCAATCCCTTTGAGGATCTCGGCGACATCGCAGGCACTGGCCTTCCACTGCATGTTCGATTGGCCGGAAGCCATCCACACCTCGCCGACGAGGAGGTTCTTGAGGACGACCTTCTTGCCTGCGCTGTCGCTGATGACCATCTCCGCCGGCTCGGCGTTCGCCTTCAGCGGTTTGAGCCTGAGCATCCATTTGCCGTCCGCGCCGGCTTTGGCGCTTTCCTTCTGGCCGGAAAACTCGACTGTGACCGTGCTGCCCGGCTGGCTCCAGCCCCAGACCGGGACGGCGGTGTCCCGTTGCAGGATGGCGTTGTCGGCAAAGGGCGCGCCGAGTTCAATCGCCGGCTTGGGCTTGGGCGCGGGTTGTTCTTCCGCGGCCGGGACCGCCATGGGTGAAAGCAGCAGTGCTGCCGTTAGGGTGAATAGCGTCTTCATTGGCTGTTGTTGATTCATACTCTGTCCTGTCCTTCCAAGGTGACCAACCACATGCCGTGACAACGTTCCAGGTCGATCACGAACGGAAACGGATCCGCAATGACGTAGCGTTGCAGCTCGTCTAAGAACTGCAGGCTGACGGGGCCGGGTAAGTTCTCTGTCTTGGTCATGGTCATGGAGGTATTATTTCACCAACGTGAGCGTGAACTCCTTGTTGCTCACGCTTTGGCCGGCTCGTTGCGGGTGATGCGCAGCAGGTTTGCGTTGCGGATCGTGTGATGCTGGCTGCGTGGGTGGTGGCGCGCGGCGGCCGCATGAACCGGCCGCCGCTCGCAAGATCTTGGTTGTTACTTGTTCTTCAGCAGTTCGACCATGGCCTTGCCCATGGCTTCACCCACGTCCATGTAGACTTCGGCGTTGCCGCCGTAGTGGCCGTTGCCGCTGCCGCCCTGCGCCATGGGGTTGGAATAGACGGTGGCGACGTTGCCCTTGAACTCGGGATACTTGCCGCTGGTGCCGTCCACGGCGAGCTGTCCTTCCATCACCTTGTTGCCGCTGCCCTTCACGGCTTCGCCCATGGTGGCGAGGACGAACTTCGCGTTCGGAGCATTGAAGTCCTTGCGCACGGACTTGATGAAGTTCACGAGGTTCTGCTCGTAGTGGGCCGCATGCACGGCGTTGCCGCCGTCCTTCTCGCCCTCCCAGAAAAAGAAGCCGGCGACTTCGTAATTCTTCGCGTCGGGGTAGTGGGTGGCGAGGTCCGCCAGCACCTTCTTGGCGTCGGCGGTATCGTCGTCATACTGCTTGCCGGCATACCAACCGATCGGCTTCGGCTCGGTGCCCACGGGCCACGAGTCCGGGGAATCCTTGTAGCCGGCGTAGACTTTGCCGCCCTCTTCAAACCGCTTGCTGCCCGGGGGCAGCAGGTCCCAGCCGAGACTGCGGTTGCCGATGCAGGATTTTAGAATCATCACCGGCGCAACAATGGTGTTGCCGACGACATGCCCGATGCCGTATTCCAAGCCGACAAATCCGCCGCGGTTCTTCACATTCATCCAGTCGTTAACCATGAGCTTGCCGGACATCATCTGCACATGGCGGACATCTTTTCGATCCATCCAGGCGCCGGTGTCGTCGACAAGATAGGAGTATTTCCCTTTGTTTTTTACCGCGGCTTCCAGTGAGGGCAGATTTCCCAGCCCCACCGCGTTGGACTGGCCCATGATGAGGAAAACCTGAACCGGCTTGGTCATGTCCGCCGGCTTGCCGTCGTGTTTGGGGATGGGTTGATCCGCCGCCGAGACGGTGGCGAATGGCGATACGGCGAACGCGGCGAGCGCGATGGTTGAAAGGGCAAAGGCCCTCCGTGTGATGGGGTTCTGTTTCATTGTCTTGTTGTTTGTGTTGTTGGTTGGGTTGGTTATGTGAGATTGCTTTTGGTCGGACAAGTCGGACGAATCGGATAGATCGGAAAATGGCTGACGAACGCTCACTTGACCGCCTTTTTCATCACCACGAACGGCGATTTCCAGCCGACCGGATTCTTGTCGCTGAAGCCGCCGGACTCGATGAAGAGGTGGTCGCCCTTCACCGTCATCTTCAACGCCTGTCGTCCCTCCAGGTTCAGCAACATGTCGCCGGTCCAGAGGCGGAGCGCGTCATCAGTCTTACCGCCGTCCTTGAAGGTGATTTCCTTGAATGGGGCGTTGTTGGCGCCCGCCGGCTGGGCTGGATCGAAGGCCTCGATGGCGGGCACCACAGCCACCGTGGTCCAGGTGCCTAACACGGCCGGGTTGGCGACGACCTTGCCATCCCATTTGAATTTCCCGGTCTCGGGATCTTCGGCATTGCGGTTCGGGTCTTGCAAGGCCTGCCAGTCCGCCGACATCAACGGGGACTCCGTCGCCCATTGGAGCAGTTGCTCTTCGTTGAAGGGCGGCATCTTCATCTCCTCGAACCAGATGTTGATGTTGTTCTGCTTGTCCTTTCTGGCACCAAGGAACGCGATGGCAGCCACTTCAACCTTGCCACTCTTGAAATCGTTGAACCACTCGGTGGTGATGAATGCGCCCTTCGGTAGTGCGCCGCTTCCCATCCCGCCTGCGCTCTTGGTTTCGGCAATCAGGCGACCGTTGATGTAAACGGCCCATCCGTCGCCGGTGTAAACATGCGATCTACCGCCCACGAGCAACCGGTAGCGGTGACCGGGCTTCATCGGCGGCAACTCGAACGTGCGACGCATCATGAGCACTTCCTTGTCCCAAAGCGTGTTCGGCTGGTCGCCACAGCCGCAGTATGGGTAGTTACAGCCAGTGCCTTTGAGCACATTGGCAAATGGTGCGAGTCCCTTTTTCCATCCGGCTTTCACGGCATCAAAGTCCGGTGCCATCCAGTTGGTGATTCCGCCGGGCAACGTCACGGGACGGTATCGGGGCGTATCGTCCCACAATTTCTGTTCCGGCGGATCGAAGGTGAAGTAGGCCCACTCGCTGTTGAGCCGGTCGGGACCGAACGCGTGCCAGTCGTAGTCGGTGGCACCGCCGCGACGGTATAACTCCACGAGTTGATCGATCGCGTCGTTGCGCCCGCCGGGAGTGGCGGTGACCACTTCGGCCTTGGCCAGCGCGCTCAAGTTCCTCCAGTTCTTGCCGACGTGTTCGGGGACCAGGTAGTTGAGAATGGTCGGTTTCATGACCTCCGCCACTTTGGGGCCTAGTTTCTCTGGAGGGGCTCCGAGGAACAACTCCCGATGCGGTAGTGACTCTTCGGGGAACCTCTGCTTCGACAATTCGTATAGCACATCGAGTCCGCCCTCGGTTTGGGCCAGGCTGGCTGCCAGTTCCTTCTCCAGAAAGGTCACGGGACTGGGTGGACCCGCGCGGTTCGCCAAGTCCAACCCTCCCGGTGCTGTCAGCTTCTTCGGAAAGTCGGTGTAAGCCTGAGAGAGCACCTTGGCGGCCAGCGCCCGCACCTCCGGCTTCGCGCCGTTGACCTTGGCATTGACGCTGCGGATCGGCCCCCACACCTCGGCCACCCGGGTGGTGTTGGCCAGCTTGCCGACGAGTGGCAGCAGTTTCTGATAGAAGCGATCGTCGGTGACTAGTCCGGTGAGTGCCGTCAGGGCGGCCGTCTGCAGCCACCATTCCTCGTGCTGCAGCCAGTAGCAGAGCCGGTCCACGTGCGGCGCGAGCAGTTCCGGCCTGGCCCAAGCGAGCCGTCTCAGCGCGTTCACGACCACCCACCACGACTCGTTCGGGTCGTTGATCATGCCGATCAGCAACGCCGCCACCTCGTCGGTCAGGCGCTCAGGGGAGTTGATGGCCATCAAGCCCGCATGACGCACCCGCGGGTCCTTGTCCTTGAGCAGTTCGAGGATCAGCGGGTCCGCGCCTTTCTTGCCGATGACCAGCGCCGCCATCTCGCGCACGCCATGGTCGGGATGGCGGGCGTACATCAGCAACACCTCGTCGCTCGCGTTGGGATCACTCACCTTGCGCAGGATCGGCCATGAAGCGTCAGTGGCCAGCTTATCGGCGTCCCAGTCCTGGACCTTGCCGTTTTTGTCGGCGGCCGGCGTCATCGAGAAGAACGCATCGTCGGCTGCGGTGCCCCATGGCCGTTTCGGCAGTTGATAGGGCTTGGCGAACTTCGAGGCCGGCGCACCGGTGAGCCGCAGCGTCTTGCGCGGGATGGTGTAGGTGAGCGCGAGCCCGATGCCAAATCTGAAGGGCTCGTCGAAGCCTCCGCGTTCCGGGCCCCATGAATCGCCAGCGACGCCCAGCGAGCCATCAAAACGCCTGGACAACTCATAGAACCATTGCCGGTGGTCCATGAACTCGCGGAATTTCAGGGGTTTCTTGTCAACCATCAGCCCCATGGCCGCGCTGCGCCAGATCTCGCCGATGCCGCCGCCGGGGTGACCGTGGAACATATACGAGGTCGAATAGAAACTCCTAACCGCGGAGATATCGCGTGCCCTGGCATAGATCGAATTCTCGGCCTCGGGCGTCAGCGTCGCCGCCGCCGCCATGAGGAAGGCCATCGTGCCGAGCTTGCCGTTGTCGGTGAAGCCGCTGGCCGGCATGTTGTTCCCGTAGCCGAGGTTGCCGTGGCCGGCCATTCGGTAGAGATGCTTGAGGGACTCTTGCAGCGTGTATTCATCCACCTGCGCGCCGCACTCCTTGGCCAGCAGCAGGAAGGTCGCGGCGGTCATGCTGGCGGCGTTCAGATGGCCGTAGCTGAAATTCACCCCTCCATAGTGGTTCCAGGCGCCGTTGTACATATTGCGCTTGAGACAGTCCGCATTCAACCCGATCAGGTGCAGGATCGACGCGTCGCCGGTGCGCAGGTAATACTCGCAGAGCCCGAT
>JBJTAU010000424.1:0-5513 GCA_046090965.1 Limisphaerales bacterium
GGAAGATGGCGAAGAAGACCACGCCTTCCGCGAGCGCGGCGAAGATGATCGCCTGATTGCGGATGGCGCCAGCCGCGCCCGGATTGCGTCCGGTCGCTTCGGCGGCCTTCATGCCGATGATTCCCACGCCGATGGCCGAGCCGATGGCCGCCAAACCGATGTGAATGCTACCAGTCATGTTATTGCCTTTCCTGTTGTGTTACTCAGCCGCCTCCGCAGTTTGCCCACGGTCCGACGGCCGAAATGGTTGTTAATGCGCGTGCTTGTGCTCGCCGTGACCGTGGCCCTCGCCATGACCCTCGTCATGGTGGGCGCACATCAAAGCTGTGAAAACGGACGTGAGCAGGGCAAACACCAGCGCTTGCACCAACCCGACGAGCAGTTCAAGAAAGTAGAATGGCAGCGGCAAAATCCAGCCCAGCCAAGGAATCAGCGTCATCATGGATTCCAAAATATTCTCACCCGCGAAGATGTTGCCGTAGAGACGAAAGCTCAACGACACCGGGCGGAACGCGATCGAAACCACTTCAATCAAGCCGACCACGATGAAGATCAGGGCGATGAAGAGGGTCATGAAGTCCTTGCCACTTGCGCCGCTACTGAAAAGGTGCTTCGCGATTCCGCCCGGCCCAAGCGCCTGCAGCGACCACACGGTCCACAGCAGAAAGAACGTCAGCGACATCGCCAGCGTCATGTTCAGGTCCGCGTTGCCGCCGCGCAGGAGCGGCTTGGTCAGGTGGAAGTGCCCCGCTGCGTCCGCCGTGCCGTAGCCAACGGTGCCCACACCGGGGATGAGCCCGAACCAGTTGGTGAAGAGAATGAAGATGAACAGCGTGCAGAAGAACCAGAAGGTCTTTTTCACGAGATCCTTGCCCAGAATCTCCGTGAAGAAGTCATACATCCCCTCGACCAGCCACTCGGCGAAGTTCTGCAAGCCGCTCGGCACCATCTGAATGTTCCGCGTCGCCATCTGCGCGAAGAGGATCAAGCCCAACGCGACGAGCCACGTGATCACCATGGAACTGGTGAACTGGAGCGGCCCGATCTCGAACACTGGCGCGGCAGGGGGAAGCCCGTGGTGCGCCGCCGCGTGGGCGTCCTTCGCCGCGTGTTTGGCGGCTTTCACCACCGCCTCCGGCGTGGCTTCCGCCGCCGTAAGAACCGCCGGCAACAACGCGAAGCACGCCGCCGCCAAGATTGCTTTGAAAACGTTTTTCACTTCGATAGGCACCGCGCGCGGAGACAATTCAACCCCTGCGCCGGAGACGAAACGGCGGGCAGGTTGCCGCGACGTGAAATCTTTCACAAGGGGTTTTTTCGGCGGGCGGCCAAAATGAAGTTCCGCGCATTGACAGAAAGATGATTGCTTATGCGAGGTGCAAAGACGCGCGCCTGAGGACCGCCAACTTGAAGCTTTCCTTTCCTTCCCCTGCGTGGTTATTTCCGCGCCACACAATGCAGCACGCCTCGACACCCTCGCGCCCCAGTCAGAGTGCCGAGGACTATCTGGAGCGCATCCAGGAACTCATGGAAGGCAAGGGCTACGCGCGCGTGGTGGACATCGCCTCCTCGCTCAAGGTCAAGCAGGCCAGCGTCACAAACATGGTGCAAAAGCTGGCAGAACAAGGGTATCTGAACTACCAGAAATACCGACGAGGCCCTGGACTCTCACTTACCAGAAAAGGTCGAACGGCCGCTAGACGCATCCAAGCTCGCCACGCGACGCTCTCCCGCTTCTTCTCGCTCCTGGGACTCGACGCGGAGACGCAGCAGGCGGACATCGAGGGCATCGAGCATCATCTCAGCCCGGATACGGTGGCGTGCCTCGCGGACCTCGCGGAGTTCTTCGAGCAGAACCCGGCGGTGCTGGAGCAGTTCACCAAGTCGCGCCGCAAAGCCCGGCGTGGTTGAACCGATCGCGACGCACATGGCCGACGACTGGAAGCTGCTCCTTTCCCTCGCGCAGGAGGAAGTCCAAGCCCCGCTGGACGCGCTGCCGCCCGAACTCCGCGAACGCGCGCTGCCGTTGCCGGTGATCTATGAGCGCGTGCCCAGTGCCGAGTTGGTGGCGGATGCCATCGAAGCGGACACGCTCGGGCTGTTCGTGGGCGAGGCGTTCCCTGACGGCGAAGGCGGTCCCTCACCGCTGCCGCCGCAGATCATCCTGTTTCTCGAGAACCTCTGGGACTTCGCGGAGGGCGACGAGGAAGCTTACCTCGACGAAGTCCACGTCACCTACATCCACGAGCTGGGCCACTACCTCGGGCTGAACGAGGAGGAGCTGGAAGAACGCGGGTTGCTATAGCCTGTGCCGGCGACTGGCAGTCGCCGTCGGCACCCAGCGTGAGTTAAGAGCGGCGACTGCAAGTCGCCGGCACGTCACGCCTCCACGAACTTGATCACGCGCGTCTTCGCCGAGCGCTTCCGGGCATTCTCATCCAACACTTTCTTGCGCAGGCGCAGGCTCTTGGGGGTGGCCTCGACGTATTCGTCCACGTCAATGTATTCGAGGGCGCGCTCCAGACTCAGCTTCATGGGAGGCGCGAGCTGGATGCCCTTGCCATCGCCCTGTGAACGCATGTTGGTGAGCTTCTTTTCCTTCACCGGGTTGACGGCGAGGTCAGTGTCGCGGGCGTTCTCGCCGACGATCATGCCCACGTAAATCTGGTCGCCGGGCTCGACGAGCAGCCGGCCACGCTCCTGCACCATGTTCAAGGCGTAGGGCGTGGCCTCGCCGTTGTCCATCGAGACGAGTGAGCCGTTCTTGCGGGCGGCAATCTCGCCGCGGTCCTCGCCATACTCGTGGAAGAGATGGCTCATCACGCCCATGCCCTTGGTCATGTTCACGAGATCCGTCTCGAAGCCGATCAAGCCGCGCATGGGCACCAACGCCTCGACCGACACCTGATCGCCGACGTGGTTCATGTTCGTAATCTGTGCCTTGCGCTGGGACAGGTTCTCCATGATGGCCCCGAGGTTTTCGTTCGGGACTTCCACGAACAGCTTCTCGATGGGTTCGAGCGCGGTGTCGCCCGGGCCTTTCTTCCAGAGCACCTCGGGGCGGGACACCAAAACTTCGTGGCCTTCGCGGCGCATCTGCTCGACGAGAATGGCGATCTGCATTTCTCCGCGGCCGGACACGGCGAAGATCTTCGGGTCAATGGTCGGCGCGATACGCAGGGCGACGTTGGTGCGCGTTTCCTTCACGAGCCGGTCCCAGATGTGGCGCGCGGTGACGAGCTTGCCGTCCTGACCGGCGAGCGGGCCGTCGTTGACCGCGAATTCCATCTGGATCGTCGGCGGGTCAATCGGGATGTAAGGCAGCGCGGGCCGCGCCTCCGAGTCGCAGATGGTCTCGCCGATGAACACGTCCTCGAAGCCCGTCAGGCCGACGATGTCGCCCGCGTGCGCCTCGTGCACCTCGATGCGCTTCATGCCCTCGAAGTGGTAGATGGCGGTGATCTTGCCCTTCGTGATGCGACCGTCGCCGTGGCGGCAGATGGCCGGATCGCTGACCTTGACCTTGCCTTCGACGATTTTGCCGAAAGCGATACGGCCGAGGTAATCGGAGTAATCGAGGTTGGCCACGAGCACTTGGAAGCCGTCGCCAGCCTTGGCGCGCGGCGGCGGGATGTGCTTCACGATGGCGTCAAAAAGCGGCTCCATCGTGCCGCTCGTGTGCTCCAACTCGGTCTTGGCGTAGCCGGCCTTGGCGGAGCAGTAGATGAACGGAAAATCGAGCTGCTCGTCCGTCGCGTTGAGCGAGAGGAAAAGTTCGAAGACCTGATCCAGCACCTTCTTGGGCGTCGCGTTGTCGCGGTCAATCTTGTTGATGACGACGATCGGCTTCGCGCCGGCCTCGAGTGCCTTGCGCAGCACGAAGCGCGTCTGCGCCTGCGGGCCGTCGGTGGAGTCCACCACCAGCAGCACGCCGTCGATCATGTTCATGATGCGCTCCACCTCGCCGCCGAAGTCCGCGTGGCCCGGGGTGTCCACGATGTTGATGTGGTAGTTGTGGTATTTGAACGCGGCGTTCTTGGCGCGGATGGTGATGCCTTTCTCGCGCTCGAGATCCATCGAGTCCATCAAGCGTTCGACCTGTGTCTCGGCCTGGTTGGCGCGGAAGGTGCCGGACTGTTTGAGGAGGCAGTCCACGAGCGTGGTCTTGCCGTGGTCAACGTGGGCGATGATGGCGATGTTGCGGATGTGCTGCATGTCAAAAATGGTTGCCGACGGTTCCACAGGTTCAGAGTAACCAACGCACGCAGCGAAAGCCAACAGGGTGCGTGCGGCCACCGGGCGGGAATCTGCCGGGCCGCGCACTATGCCGGGCGGCGGGGAAAGGTCAAGTGGTGGTTCTCCCGGAAAGCTTCGGCCGTCGCCGGACTGGGCCGGCCCGCCGCCACCGCGTTCGGTTTGCGAAATTGAGTGTTCCCGCTGAGGAGAATTGCTGCGACACTTGGCCGCTCGTTCCTGATTATGGACATCGCATCCGCCACGTTTTTCCACAGCGCCCCGGACTTGGATTCCTGCCCGGACGAATCGCTGCCGGAGTTCGCCTTCATCGGGCGGTCCAACGTGGGCAAGTCGTCGTTGCTCAACGTCATCGCGGGCCGGCAGGGCCTCGCGCGCGTGTCCGCCACGCCGGGTTTCACCAAGCTCATCAATATGTTCTTGATCAACAAGACGTGGCGCTTGGTGGACCTGCCGGGCTACGGCTGGGCCCACGTGGCCCGGCAGGACAAGGCCAAGTTCAACGCGGCCGTGGCCCATTACCTGCGCGCGCGTCCGAACCTTTGCCTGGTGTTTGCGCTGGGTGACTCCAGCCTCCCGCCGCAGGAGATGGACTTGAAGTTCGTGGAATGGCTGGCTGACAACGCCGTCCCCTTCGTCCTCGTTTTCACGAAGACGGACAAGGCCAAGCCCGCTGAAGTGCAGGCGAACATCGCGGCGTTCTCCGAGCGCATCTCCGCGTGGTGTGAGCGTCTGCCGGAGATTTTCACCTGCTCCGCTGTGGCGCGGCACGGCCGGCGGGAGTTGCTCGACGTGATCGGGGAGGCGCTGGCCGAGTATCAGGCGAACACGCCGGCGGAGGCGCGGCCAGCCGCGGAACCGAGTAGTCCGGGCTCGCAGGGCCGGGATGCGCGGGGCACGCGGGCCAAGTCCCGGCGGCCTTGGTGAGGTCGCGGGCCGTTTCCTACACCACCTCGAACTCCCGCGCTTCGAGGGAATTTCTGCCGGACTTTTGAATCGGCCTTGGCTCCGGCTGGGCGAAGTCGTTGAGATCCACGGCACGGGCACGCAGCGAGTATTTGCCGGGGGCCAATCCTTTGAGCGCGGCGGACCAGGAGATCATGCTGTAGCGCAAGGGCCAGGTCGCGGGCCGGCCAGTCTGCGGATTGAAGCCGAGAATTTCCTGTGATGAAACCCCGGCGGGCAGCACCGCGCTCCAGTCGGCAGGCGGGGCCTCGAGCTGCGTCTCGGTCCATTGCTCCGGGGCATCGGCCTTCGCG
>JBJTAU010000425.1:0-12733 GCA_046090965.1 Limisphaerales bacterium
CACTGGCCGATTACACCAATGCCGCCGGCAGCCTCGTCTTCGCTCCGGGGGTGCGGACGCAGACCTTCCTCGTGCCGATTGTCGCTGATCTGCTGGTCGAGGGCAGCGAGACGGTTGCCCTGTTCCTCACCAACGCAAGCCCGATTGGGATTGCGGCCTTGGGTGCGGTGTCGAATGCCACTCTGACCATCGTGGATAATGACTTCGGCGTGGGCGTGCTGGGCTTCGCGGCCACCAATTTCAACGCCCTTGAAAACGCCGGGCTTGCCACCATCACCGTGGTCCGCACAAACGGCAGCTCAGGGGCTGTGTCCGTGACCTTCGCCACCGTGGACGGCGTGGGCACCGCCACCCCCGGAGTCGACTATCGCACCACCAATGGGATCCTCACCTTCGCAGATGGGGAGGTCAGCAAGGCCTTCAGCGTGCCGCTCATCGACGACTTGGTGGTGGAGGGCAAAGAAACCTTGGGCTTGGTGCTCTTGAGCACAACCGGCGGGGCTGGCCTGGGCCTGACGAACGCGACGCTGACGATCGTGGATGACGATGCCTTCGGCACCTTCCAGTTCAGCACCAACAGTTACACGGTGGTCGAGTCAACCGGCAGCGTCTCCGTCACCGTGGTCCGCTCAGGCGGCATCATTGGGGCGGTGTCCGTGGATTTCGCCACCTTGGGTGGCACGGCCACGCCGGGGGTTGACTACATCCCCGTCTTCCAAGTCTTGAACTTTGCTCCAGGACAGACCTCGACCAACCTGACGGTTTCGATCATCAACGACCAAGTGGTGGAGCCGCTGGAGACGATCAGCCTGGTGCTGACCAATCCCACGGCGGGTGCGGTGCTGGGCTCGCTGACCAACGCCACCATCAACATCATCGACGATGATATGCAGTTCAGTTTTGCTGCGACCAACTTCTCGGTGTTGGAGAATGCGGGCACTGCGTTCATCAACGTGGTGCGCTACGGCGTTACCAACCTGGGCGGCACGGTGAGCTTTGCGACCAGCGACGGCACGGCCTTGGGTGGGGTGGATTACATCGGGGTGACCAACACATTGACCTTCCTGCCCGGGGTGACCAACACCAACTTCTCCGTCACCATCCTGGATAATCAGGTAGTGCAGTTGAACCGTGCGCTCAACCTGCGGCTGTTTAACGCCACGCCGACGAACAACGCCAGTCCTGGCACCAACGCCACCGCCACGCTCACCATCATAGACAACGACAACGCCTTCAGCTTCAGCGCCACGGATTACACCATCAACGAATCGGCCGGCCAGTTGGTGGTGGCGGTGCTGCGCTCCGGCCAGAACACCGGCAACGTCTCCGTGGTGGCCTCGACCGTCGTGCTGCCTGTGGTGAACGCAGCTACGGCCAACACGGACTACGTGGCCTCCGCCTCGACCCTCGTATTTGCCCCGGGTCAGTCGAGCGTCAACTTCATCGTGCCGATCACCGCAGACCTGCTGCCCGAGGGCAATGAGGTGTTCGGCCTGATCCTGACCAATCCGCTGCCGGTAGGCGCGGCTCTGCTTGGGCCGACCAACACGGCCACGGTCACCATCATTGATGATGACATCGGCATCGGCTTCAGCTCGGCGGCCTACACGGCGGCGGAGAACTCCGGGGCCGCGACCATCACGGTTATTCGCGCCGGGGTCACCAATGTCCCCGTCTCCGTAGCGTTCACCACCACCAACGGAACGGCCCTGGCGGGCGTGGACTACATCGCCACGAACGCCATCCTCACCTTTGCTGCAGGCGTGACCAGCCGGACCTTCACCGTGCCCATCATCAATGACAACATTGCTGAATCGCCGGAAACCGTGAGTCTGGTGCTGACCAACCCCACGGGCGGTGCGTTCCTGACCATCAGCAACGCCACGTTGACCATTGTGGATAACGTCGGGGTGGTTGGTTTCACTGCCACCAACTTCCTCGTGGGCGAGAGTAGCACCAACGGCGTGGTGTTGGTGGCGCGCACCGGTGGCAGCTCCGGGGCGATCACGGGTGACTCTTTCACCACCAGCGGTGGCACGGCGACGAGCGGGCTGGATTACGCCGATGTCGCGGGCACGTTGAGCTGGACCAACGGCGAGAGCGGAGCCAAGAGCTTCTTGGTGCCCGTGTTCAACGACCAGCTTGCGGAAGTCACTGAGACCATCGTGCTGCGGCTGACCAACGCCACGGGCGGGGCCGGGTTCGGCGTGAGCAACGCCACCTTGAGCATCGTGGACAACGACGGCCCGGGCGGCGTGGACTTCGGCTTCGATCCCGGCGTCGGGTTCAACGCCTCCGTTTATGCCTTGGCCCAGCAGACCAACGGTCAGTTGCTGGCGGCGGGCCTGTTCACCACTTTCAACGGCACCAATCGCGGCCGCGTGGCCCGGCTGAACCTCGACGGCACTTTGGATACCTCCTACAATACGGGGCTGGGACCTGACAACGCCGTTAACTCCATCGCCTTGCAGTCGGACGGCCTGTTGCTCATCGTCGGTGACTTCACGTCGGTCGGCGGCACCCTTCGCAGCCGGGTGGCGCGGTTGCTGGCGGACGGTTCGTTGGACACTTCTTATTCCGTGGGCAGCGGCGCGAACAACTCGGTCTTTGCCCTCGCCCTCCAGTCAGATGGCAAGGCGGTCGTCGGCGGTAACTTCACCAATTTCAACGGCACCGCGCGTAGCCGCATTGCCCGGCTCAACACTAGCGGTTCCTTGGATACCACGTTCAATCCCGGCTCCGGCGCGAATGGCATCGTGAACGTCATCTCGGCCTACACCAGCGGCACCAACAGCGGCAAGCTGCTCGTCGGCGGCGCCTTCATCACCTACAATGGCGTCACGGTCAACCGTCTCGTGCGGTTGAACGCGGACGGCACTCAGGACACTACTTTCAACACCGGCACCGGGGCCAACAGCACGGTTGCCAGCATTGCTATCCAGGCTGACGGCAAGATCGTCATCGGCGGTGTGTTCAGCTCCTTCAACGGTGTGTCACGTGCGCGGCTGGCCCGCTTGAACCACGATGGCACCTTGGACGCCAGCTTTACTCCGGTGATGAACGACACCGTCTTGAGTGTGGTGTTGCAGCCGGACGGGCGGATTCTTGTAAGCGGCGCGTTCACGGTCATCAACGGCGACACGGGCACACCTCCTTCACCGGGAACCGGCGTATCGTTGCGTGAACGCGCGGCAAATGTCGTCACACTGACCACCACCGCCGCGCACAATCTGGCCATTGGTTCGCGCGTGACGATTGCGGGCGTCGGTGCGGGCTTTGACGGCGTGTTCACGGTGACGGCGGTTCCTTCCACCACGCGGTTCAGCTACACCTCGTCGGGGGCGGACGTAGTGGCCACGGCGGTGACGCCCAATGGTTCGTTCTCGGCCACGGGAACCCCCGCCGGACGGATCGCGCGGTTCCTGCCGGACGGCACCGTGGACAGCACGTTCGCCACCGGTTCGGGCGCGGACAACCTCGTCTTCACGGTGCTGCTCCAGTCTGACCTCAAGGTGGTGTTCGCGGGTGATTTCACCACGGTCAACAGCGCGGTGCGCGGCCGTATCGCCCGCTTGAACGGCAACTCCAACACGCCGATTCCCACCACGCTCGGCAGCGCGGGTTTCGTCGCTGGTCAGTTCGTGTTGGGCCTCAACGTCGATCCGGGTCGGCAGTATCGCATCGAATACTCCACCAACCTTAGGACTTGGACGACCCTCACCACGGTCAACAGCGGCCACGGTGTGCTCACCTTCACCGACACAAGCTCGGTGGGCAGCGCGCGCCGCTACTATCGCGCCATCCAGTTGCCGTAGTCCGAACTGACGGCTCCCCTTCCTGAGGTCCGCGAACAAGCGCGCGATCCTTGCATTCTAGAGTTCAACCCGCCGTGACATCGCCGGTCGGCCCGGCTACACTCGCGTCGATGTTGCCCTTGGAACATTCCGGCTCCCGAGCGTGCGTCTGATGAAGACGTTGCATCTCTATGTCGCGCGGCAGGTGGTGGGAACGCTTGCGATGACCGTGGCGGTGTTTACGGGGCTGTTCCTCATTGTCAACGTCTTGAAGGACATCCTGCCGCTGCTGGTCAGCCCACAAGTGCCCTTGGCGAGCGTGTTCAGTGTGATGGCCATGCTGCTGCCTTACGGGCTGGTGTTCGCGCTGCCCATCGGTTTGCTGACTGCGACCCTGCTGGTATTCGGCCGTCTGAGTGCGGATCAGGAGCTCACTGCGGTCCGGGCCGGTGGCGTAAGCTTGCTAACCGTCGTCGCGCCCGTGCTCTGGCTTGGGGTTGTCGCCAGCGGCTTGGCAGCTTTCGCCAACTTGGAGCTGGCCCCGCGCTGCCGAGTGGCGGCCAAGGAGCTGCTCTATGACTTGGGCGTGGCGCGGCCCACGGCCCTGCTGGTGGAGGGGCGCTACATCACGGAATTTCCCGGCTGGACGATCTACATTGGGCGGCGTCGCGGGGAGAACGAGTTCGCCGACGTGCTGTTGACTGAGACCCGCAAGGAGCAGTTGGTGCGGCGTATCCGGGCGCGGCGCGCGAGTGTGGCCGTGGAGGCTGCGACGCGGCAGGCGGTGTTCCGGCTCTTTGACGCCGAAGTCTTCACGCGCTCGGGCGGCCTTGCTCCGGGCCAGCCTGCTAGCGAGGGCACGCCGACGACCGCAGAACTGGACTGGGGAATGGCGTTTTTCGACGAAGCCCCGCCCGTGCGTCTGGATCTGGCCAGCGCGCACCCTTTGGAGGCGAAGCCGAAATACAGCGAGATGACCGCCGCCCAGCTCCGTGTCGAGCGGCACGACTTGCAGCGGCAGGGCGTTGATCCGACCCCGGTGCTTGTGAATCTGCATCGGCAGGTGTCGTGTTCCTTTGCTTGCTTCAGCTTCACGCTGGTGGGCATCCCGCTGGGCATTCGCGGCCATCGGCGCGAGACGAGCTTCGGCATCGCGGCCGCTTTGCTGCTCACCGCAGTCTACTACAGCTTCATTATCCTCGGTCAGGCCTTGGAGACGCGCTCACATCTGCTTCCTCACCTGCTGGTCTGGGTGCCGAACTTTCTCTTCCAAGGCATCGGCGCGTGGCTGCTTTGGCGGGCCAACCGCGGCCTCTGACATCACTCTTTTCGCCGTTGACCTTTTGGCGGGGACGCGTTGAATCCGTTCTATGAATCCCGCCGTCGCCTTCCGCCCCGGTCCCAGCGCGATGTTGCTCCTGCTGCTGGCTTCCCTTGTCGTCCGCGCCGACGTGAAGCTTCCCGGTGTCTTCTCCGACAACATGGTGCTTCAGCGCGATCTGCCGCTGACATTTTGGGGTTGGGCGGAAGAGAATGAGCAGGTCACGGTCGAATTTCAGGGACAGAAGGCCAGCGTCAGAGCGTTTCGCCAGCTCCCCAATCCCTTGAGCCGCTGGCAGGTGAAGCTCGGCCCCTTCAAGGCCAACACTACGTCGGCGTCTCTGGTCGTGCAGGGGAAGAACCGGATTGAGCGCAAGAACGTCCTCGTTGGTGATGTCTGGCTTTGCGTCGGCACGGCGAACATGGAGCTGCCCCTCAACCAGTCGGTGGATGGGGACAAAGAGCTGGCTTCAGCCAATCCTCCACTAATCCGACTGCTCACCATTCCGCGCAGCAAAGCTAACGAACCAGCCGCCGACGCGCGCTTAGCCTGGCAGGACAACCGTTCGCCCGGTGCGTTCTCCGCCGTGGGCTATTACTTTGGCCGGGAGCTGCACAAGGCGGTCGGCGTTCCCATCGGCTTGATCGGCATGTATCAGAGTAGTTCGCCGACGGAGGCTTGGGCTACTCGTGGCACGCTGGGCACGCATCCAGAGCTCCGTCGGGATTTCGTTGAGCGTTTCGAGCGGATGCGTGGCGACTACGCCGCCGCCGTCCAGAAGTATTCGGCCGAGGCCGACGAGGCAAAGAAGCAGGGCAAGCGCCCCACATCCCCGGCGCCCAAGCCGCCCGTCATGCCCGCGTGGCTCGGGGCGGAACTTTTCAACGGCATGGTCGCCCCGCTCGTGCCCTACGGCATTAGAGGTGTCATCACTTATCAGGGCGAGGTGAACACCGATCGTGCGGCCCAGTATCGGGTGCTCTTTCCCGAGCTCATCAAAGGCTGGCGGGAGGCTTGGGGCCAGGGTGATTTTCCGTTTCTCGCCGTTCAACTCGCCCCGTTCGACAAGAACCGTAACCGTCCGTTGGAGCAGATCACCGCCACGCCTGAGGACTCTGACTGGGCCCGCCTGCGTGAAGCCCAGTCGCTCGCTGCAAAGGCTGTCCCCGGCTTCGCGCTCGTTGTCACCGCCGATCTCGGCGAGAAGGATGATCCCACGCCTGCGAACAAGGCTCCAGTGGGTGCACGTCTCGCGCTGGCGGCACGGGCAGTTGCCTATGGCGAGAAGCTCGTGTCCAGCGGCCCCGTGTTCAAGGAGATGACCGTGCAAGGCGAAAAGATCGCCTTGCATTTCGACCATGTCGGTGCCGGCCTGGAGGCCCGTGGCGGCAAGCTTACCGGTTTCGCGGTGTGTGGGGAGGACAAGAAGTTCGTCTGGGCCGACGCGCAAATTCAGCCGGACAACTCCATCCTCGTGAGCGCCGAGGCCGTGAAGAAGCCCGTTGCGGTGCGCTACGGCTGGGCGGATTTTCCTGTGGTGAACCTCTTCAACAAGGATGGCCTGCCCGCGTCGCCGTTCCGCACGGACACCTTCCCGCCGCCCGCGCCTCCCGCGCCGCCGAAGAAGAAATAGCGTCGGCCATCAAGCCGCCAGCTTCACCGTCCGCTTCAGGCGCGCACTCTTCACGGCCGCATCTACTATTTCCTGGCCGATGCTGCTGATGCGCAGGCTCACCGGGCCTTCCAGCGGCTTGCCTGTGTCGAGGCAATGCAGCAGGTATTGCACGGGGTTTTCGTTCGGGGCCTTCGACGCGGGCGCGGCGATGCGGTGGGGCAGGGGACGCTTGCGAGTTTGCACCGTCACGAAGTCGTCGTAGTCGTAATTACTGATGGTGCCCTCCGTGCCGGCGATGACAAAGCCGCATTTCGGCTGTGGCTGGATCGTCCACGGGTCCGTGAACGTCCCCCAGCGCGTCTCGAACTTCGACAACCCGTGCGCGTAGCGAGCTACCACGATGCTGTGCTCCTCGACCTCCAGCCCGGGCGGCTCGTCCACCGTGGCCGTGACTTCGATCGGACGCTTGCCGTCCTGATACCATGTGCCCAGCGTCGTGCCGTAGCCGAGGTAATCCAGCAACGACCCGCCGCCGTGTGCGCGCTTGTAGAACCACGAGTGCGGCTTCTCCTTCGCCACCTGCGCGCGCGTCTTCTCGTCCTTGTCCGCGCCGTGGAAGAGCGGGCCGCGATTGCCGCCGAAGTGCCAGACGTTCGTCACCTCGCCGATGGTGCCGCGCTCGACCAGCTCGTGTGCCTTTCGCATCGAACTCACCCATTGCAACGGCCAGTTAATCATCAAGGTCCTTCCCTTCGGCATCGCGGCGACCATCGCATCCGCTTCCTTCAACGTGCCGGCGAAGGGTTTCTCCACCATGATGTGCGGCCCGTAAGGCGCGACCTTCTTCACCCACTCGCCGTGCTTCGACGCGGCGGGGCAGAGGATGACCACGTCTGGCTTCGTGCGCTCCAGGCACTCGCGGTAGTCTGTGAACGCTTGGTCGCGCGTGACGAGTCCCTTGCGGACGGCCTCCTCCATGCGTGCCGGCTGCTCGTCACTGATGCCGACGATCTCCGCCCGCGGATGCTCGTGGGCGTAGCGGAGCAGGTCGCCCATGTGGAAGTGGTCGAAGTTGATGCCGGCGATTTTCCAAGTGCGCTTCTTCATGGTGTCGTGCCGTGAGGATGCCCGAGGCCGACGGCGACCCGAAGCGAATTCTGCTTTGGAGTCGGAGACCCAATTCAACGCCAGGACGCCAGGACGCAAAGCCGCAAGGCGTCTCTGCGCCTTAGCGCCCTTGCGACTTTGTGTTTCAAGTCACCGCGCCTCCCAAGTCATGGCTTGACACTTTAGCTCTGCAATGCAAAGTAATCGCCGTGCAACCGAACTGGGCCGAGGAAAACCTCCAGGTCATCCGCACGCTGATGGAGCGAGCGGGGCTGTATCGCCGGGCGCTCGCGCCGGTGATGCTGGCAGTTGGGCTTGTTGGTGTAACTGCGGTGCCGCTGGGCCTCAGGTTCTGCGGTCAGAGTCTATCGAGTTTTATCAACTACTGGAGCGTCGTCTGCCTCGTCGCGGTGGCAATCGCCGTTGTCATCATCCGACGTCAGGCAATCAGGAGTTCGGAGCCGTTCTTGTCAGCACCGACACGGCGCGTGGCTTCCGCCATGCTTCCGGCGCTAATTGCCGGGGCTGCCGTGCCCCACGTTCTCTGTGCCGTTGTGCCGGAGATTAGCACGAGCAACACGGACGCAGAATACTTCATCCCACTTTGGCTCCTGTTTTATGGCTGCTCGCTCCATTCCGCCGGGCTGTTCATCTCGAAAGGCACACGATGGCTGGGTTGGATGTTTATTGTCATCGGCACATTCCTCTTTGCTTTGGCGGTGATTGACAGGAATCGCCAGGCTATCCCTTCACCACACGTAGTCATGGGCGCTACGTTCGGTGGCATGCACTTACTTGCCGCCGCCTATCTCTATTACACCGAGAAACCCGAGCCGACGCCATGAAGGCCGAACCCTTCCTCCAGCTTGACCGCGTCATCCACGAAAAGGGGCGGCTCGCCATCATGTCCGCGTTGGCCGCGTCGCCGGAGATGGCCTTCACCGAGTTGCGCGACCTGCTCCAGATGACCGACGGCAACCTCACTTCGCACATGAGGACGCTTCAGGAAGCCGGCTACGTCGTCGTCGCGAAGTCGTTCCAGAACAACCGCCCGCTCACCACGCTCGCGCTCACCGCCGACGGCGAGAAAGCCTTCCGCAACTACGTCGCGCTGCTGGAAGAGATTGTGGAAATCACTCGCGAGTTCGGCACCGTCCCCGCGAAAGTCCCCGCAGGAAAATGAGCACCCACATTGAACGCAGCGGCCTTCGTATGATCTTAAACTTTGCAGTGCAAACCACAAGCCAATGCAGAGCGTTTCCGTGCCACCCTATTCCCCATCACCTATCACCCATTCCCCATCCCTAACGAAGTTATGAAACTCCTCCGCGCCTCCCACCTCGGCATGTGCTTCGGTGTGCGTGATGCCATCGCGCTCGCGCTCACCGAAGCTCAACGCCAGCCGTTGACCATCCTCGGCGAACTGGTCCACAACGAAACCGTCCTTGCCAGCCTGCGGGCGCGCGGCATCCGCTTCGCCAGCCAGCCTGCCACGGCGGAGACCGACACCGTGATGGTCACGGCCCACGGCGCTTCCGAAGCCGCGAAGGACCGCGCCCGCGCGCGTGGCCTGCACGTGCTGGAGGCGACTTGCCCGCTTGTTCACGTCGCGCACCGCGCGGTGCAGATGCTCGTGCGCGACGGGTTTCATCTCGTCATCATCGGCAAGCGCGACCACGTGGAAGTGCGCGGGCTGACGGAGGACCTGGCCGAGTGCGACATCGTGCTCACCGAGGCGGATGTGGCCGCGTTGCGCGAGCGCCCGCGCTTCGGCGTCGCCGCGCAAACCACGCAACCCATCGCGCGCGTCCGCGAACTCGTTGCATTCCTCTGCGCCCGATTCCCGCGCAGCGAAGTCCGCTTCGTGGACACCGTTTGCCAGCCCACCAAGCAGCGCCAATCCGCCGCCGAGGAACTCGCGCGACAGTGCGACGTGGTCGTCGTCATCGGCGGCGCGCACAGCAACAACACCCGCGAACTCGTCGCCACCTGCGCGCGCTTCTGCCCGCGCGTGCACCACGTGCAAGGCCCTGAAGACCTGCGCTCGGAGTGGTTCGCTGGCGCGGAAACCGTCGGCCTCACCGCCGGCACCAGCACGCCGGACACGACGATTGACGCAGTAGAGCAGGCACTGGAACGCATCGGCAGCCAACGCAGAAGCCCCGTTCCCACGAGCGAATCCCTGGCTGCTTGAACATACTCCCATGAAAACCGTCGCTCGCACCGGCGCCATCCTCTCGTGCGGATTTTTCTCCGCGCCCGGCATCGGTCTGATTTGCCACGCCAGCGGTCAACATGAAGTCGGCGAAGCCCTCTTTGGTTCGCTGTTCATCGGCGTAGGCATTTTCGCCGGCACGCTGCTCTGGTTGCTCGGGGAGAAGTTCGGCGCGAAGCCCGATGCGAAGTAGTCTTTCAACCTCCACCCAGACAATCACCACATGAACCACGCCAAATGGATTGCTCACTTCCAACGCAACCGCGAACAGCGCATCGAGCCGGACTGGGCCGCACCGTTCAACCTCACTGAGTCCGTCCTCAAACATCTGCGGCCTTCACTCGCAGAGTATCAGCTCGGCGACGGCGGCGGACCGGCGTGCCTCATCGCCGGTGATGCCGAGCAGTTCCGCAGCAGCAGCGACGCGATGCGGCAGATCGTGGACCTGTGGTTCGCCGAGGAGCGCGAGCACTCGCGGCTGCTGGGCCGGGCCGTGGACCGCATCGGCGCGCAGCGCGTCCATAAACACTGGAGCTTCACCGCCTTTCTTGCGTGCCGACGCGCGATGGGTGTGCGCGCGGAACTGCAAGTGCTGCTGCTCGTCGAGATTGTCAGCACGGTTTACTACCGGCTCATCCACCGGCACTGCGCGGACCAGCCGCTGCGCGACATGTGCTCGCTCATCCTGCGCGACGAGGCTGGGCACGTCGCCTTCCATCGCGACCGGTTGGCTGCGGCGGGCGTGTCGAACTGGGGTCTGGGCGGCACGCTGTGGGAACTGCAATTCCGCCTCTTCGGCCTCGCGGCGGCGGCGATGCTCTGGCTCACCCACGGCCGCTGCCTCAAGGCCCTCGGCGCGCGGCGCGTCGAGTTCGCGCGAGAAATCCACCGCGAACTCTCGCGCTTCCTCTGGCGGCTGGGGCGGACGGTAACTCGATCATCGTGTCCACCATTGCCAATCGCGTCGGCCACTTGCCTACCAACCTGAACTGACTGAACTAGCGCAAACTATGAACCTCTTGCCCTCCTTATCGGCGTTCTTTCCCCGGCTCCGTCTGCCTTGGCTCCTGTTGGCGACGCTGTTCCTCGCGTCGTGCGTAGGGGTCGCGATGCTGGCCGCCCGTGTCCTCTACAGCGGTCGCGGCTGGCATCTCTATTTGGTGTGGAATCTTATGCTCGCGTGGATGCCGCTCGGCTTTGCGGTGATGTTCCGGCTGTTGGACGGACAACTGCCCCGATTACGTGCGCTTAGGTTCGCGTGCGCGTGCGGCTGGCTGCTGTTTCTGCCCAACGCGCCCTACATCGTCACGGACTTCGTGCATCTTACGCCCCAGCCGCCGGTGCCGCTGTGGTTCGACATCCTGCTGCTGATGACCTTCGCGTGGACGGGCGTGATGCTGGGCTTTGTCTCGCTGCGGCTGATGCAGCAATGCGTCGAGTCGCGCTGGGGAGCGCGGGTGGGTTGGGGTTTCGCGGCGGCGGCGCTCGCACTGGCGAGCTTCGGTATCTACCTCGGCCGGTTCCAAAGGTTCAACAGTTGGAGCGTGCTGAACCGTCCACTCGAAGTGTTCGGCGACCTAGTGCATCGCGTGTTCGTGCCGTGGGAGCATCCGCGCACCTGGGGCTTCACGGCGTGCTGCTTCGCGTTCCTCTCGCTTGCCTACTTGCATTGGGCTGGCGGTCAACAGAGGGTCGCTCAACCTACGAAATGAGCGACCCGACTTTTTTCGCACTGCACCGCCTCCGCGCGTGGACGGCGTTCTTCGTCTTCGGCCTCGTGGTCAGCGGGCTGACGGCGATTCCGCTGGAGACGGAGCTGGCGGTGCTGGAGCGGCTGGCGGGGCAGGGGAGCGATGGTTTCGCGGGCTGGTTTCATCGCGTCGCCGAGGGGCTGCGCGAGACGAACGCGAAGTTTCCCTTCCTCGCCTACGGCACGGACTGGCTGGCGTTCGGGCACCTGATCATCGCGGTGGCGTTCGTCGGCGCTTGGCGCGATCCGGTGCGGAACAAGTGGCTGTTTCAATTCGGCATGATCGCATGCGTGGCGGTGGTGCCGTGGGCGCTGGCGTTCGGCGAGCTGCGCGGGATTCCGCTGGGCTGGCGGCTGATTGACTGCGCGTTCGGTGTCGTGGGCTTCTTCCCGATGTGGCACTGGGTGCGGTGGGTGAATGAGGTGGAAGGCAAGTCCGGCAGTGGAAGTTTATCGCAAGGGCGCAAAGACGCAGAGGCGCGAGGGTATTGGCCGGTTGGGCGCAGGGTTCTCGGTCGCTCCGCTGGGATCAGAGCCGCGCAATCAGCAGCTCCCGCTGAAAGATAATCTCCTTCGGCAGGTGTGAGTAGAGGCGCATGAACAGCTCGTCCTGTTGCAGCACTTCGCGCCGCCATTCTTCAACATCGGTGCTCTGCGCCTGTTCGAGGCGCGCGGCGTTGAAGCCATCGAGGCCGTCGAGGTCGAAGTCGTGCGCGCTGGGCACCCAGCCGAGCAGCGCCTCGTTCGCGTTCGCGTCGCCGCGGCAGCGCTCCACAATCCACTTGAGCACGCGCATGTTCTCGCTGTAGCCGGGCCAGAGGAACTTGCCGTCGGCGTCCTTGCGGAACCAGTTCACGTTGAAGATGCGTGGCGGGTGCTGGATGAGCCGCCGCATGAAGAGCCAGTGGCGGAAGTAGTCGCCCATGTTGTA
>JBJTAU010000426.1:0-5642 GCA_046090965.1 Limisphaerales bacterium
GCAATAGACGGAGCGGTGAAGGACATCGAGGGCATCGAGAACGAACTGGCCGTCAAACTAAAGCAGGAGATCGTAGGTCAGACGCTTAAACCCGCTGAAATAACCTCGGTTCACGAGGAATTCAGACGGTTGCTAAACGACCAAATAAATGCCTCAGGAAATGACGCTGCCCAAGCGGCGATTCAAATGGTTGGCTCAGAACTGGCAGCAAACATCGGAGCACAAGTCGTCGTCAGGCTGGCTACCTCGGCAGGATTCATAGCAGCAGGTGCTGGCACCGGGTGGTGGACTCTGGGTGCAGGCTTGGCAATTGGTTTGGCAGTGGATGCCATTTGGACAGCGGTGACAGATCCAGCCGGGAAGATCGAAGCGGACGTTTTGAAAGCGTTGGATCAGCTCGCTGTAGGTGGAAAGCAGTCGCTTGAGTCGGAGTTAGTAAAGGTCCTCGAAGCCAAAAAAACTCAGTGGGAATTGTATGTTTCGAGAAATGCCGGCGCGAAGCCACCTGTCCCATGAAACGAAAATCGCAATTTCTTGCGCTTGCCATCTCGTTGGCTTGCGCCAATGCGTTCGCCGGCGTCACAACCGCTGCTCTGCGAGAGGCGGCCGAAGCCATCATGCGAAAATTTGGCCGTGGCGCGGCGGGTGAAACCGCCGAGCAGGTCGCAGAGGCTTTGGGCAAGACAATCGCAAAGCATGGTGAAGAAAGCCTCCCGTTGATTCGCAGCGCGGGCCATAGAGGAGTGACGGCGCTGGAGGAAGCTGGGGCCAAGGCTCCGGAAGTCATTAAACTGTTCGCCAAGCGGGGAGATGAGGCCCTCTGGATTATCTCTGAGAAAGGAAAGCTGGCGATTTTTCTCAAACACGGAGACTCAGCAGCAGAGGCGCTGCTAAAACATCCCAGCATTGCTGACAGCCTCATCAATCAGTTCGGAAAACCTGGCGCGACTGCCCTAAACGCTGTGTCTCAAAAGAGTGCTCAACATCTTGCGATGCTAGCCGAAGAGGGAGCCTTGACCAAGTTGGGGCGGCAGGAAGAACTGCTCCAATTAGTCGGACGCCGAGGCGACGCTGCGATGGAGTTTGTCTGGAAGCACAAGGGTCCGCTCGCTGTAACTGCGGTGCTCACGACGTTCCTCGCAAGTCCCGACAAATACATTGATGGGACGAAGAAGCTGATTACCGATCCGATCTTCGCACAGATCAACTGGACCGTGATTGTATGCATTGCCTTGGTCATTCTTCTTGCGCCGTTTACCTATCGGTGGCTTGCAAGAGCGCGGCTTGAGAAGGCAGAAAAGCTGGGTTGATTTCTGGCCGTCACAGTCAGGCTGGAATCGTTGACCGACCTTGCCGCCACCTTCCCCGGCTGCCCCGTCAGATGGGGACCAAATCAATCTTCACCCGGCAGCCCAGCGCCTGCGCCATCACCGCCCGTCCCGAAGGGACACTCGGGAATAGCCCGGCGTTTCAACGCCGGGTTGCCCGCCCCAACGCCACCCTCGTCCCGCAGGGACGGCTGAACCGTCCGAGCCGTTACGCCCAAGCCCTCAGTCGTCCCTCCGGGACTCCTGCCCCGTGCGCCTCGTCCCGGCGCTGAAGCGCCGGGCTATTCTCAATTGTCCCTTCGGGACGGGAGTTACGCCCGAGTCAGGCTGGAAGTGCTGACCTACGTTGCCGCCACCTTCCCTAGCCACCCATCCCCGCAGCGCCAATCGCGCCGTTGCCGGCAAGTCCACGGCATCGCTGCCCGTTGTAACGCTGCGCCCGGTCACGCGTCTCAAGGGACACGCATGAACTCTTTCAAGCACCGCGTCATCACCGCCGCCTTGGTTCTCGCCTGCACGCTGTTCGAGGCCGTGGGCGCCGAGGCGTTGCCGAATGGTTTCCAGCGCTGGTCACTCAAGGTGGACGGTGTCACGCGCGAGGCGCTGGTTTATGCGCCCGCCTCGGCGAAGGAGCAGGCCGCGCCGGTGGTCTTCGCGTTCCACGGACACGGCGGGAATATGGGCAACGCCGCGCGGACTTTCGCGATGCATCAGCAGTGGCCCGCAGCCATCTCGGTCTATATGCAGGGTCTGAACACACCGGGCCGGCTCACCGATCCCGAGGGCAAGAAACCGGGCTGGCAAAGCGGCGTCGGCGCGCAGGAGGATCGTGACCTGAAGTTCTTCGACGCGATGCTCGCGAAGCTGAAGCAGGACTTCAAGGTGGACACGAAGCGTATTTACTCCACCGGTCATTCCAACGGCGGCGGGTTCACCTACTTGCTCTGGGCGGAGCGCGGAGAGGTCTTCGCGGCGGTCGTGCCCTCAGCGTCGGCAGCGGCGGGCCGGCAGGGTGAGAAGCTCAAGCCCAAGCCCGCGATGCACCTTGCCGGGGAGAATGACCCGCTGGTGAAGTATGAGTGGCAGAAGGCCACGATGACCGCCGTGCGCAAGCTCAACGGCTGCGACGCCGAGGGGAAACCCTGGGACAAACTCTGCACGGAGTATCCGTCGAAGACCGGCACGCCGTTCGTGGCGTTCCTCCATCCCGGCGGGCATGAGTTCCACAAGGACGCGCCCGCGCTCATCGCGAAATTCTTCCAGCAGCACCCAGCGGCGAAGTAGTCCGTTGCCGCCTACTTCCCGAACGCGATCACGTTCTTGATGCCCGTGGCCTTGCCGGTGAGCAGCTCGCGGAAATTCTCCACCGGATGCCGGGCGGAGATCACCTTCTCCAAGGCCTGCGGCCAGCGCTTCTTGAATTCGCCGAGGTCGCGGATGGCGGCTTGGAAGGCGGCCTTGTCCGCGTTGACGGTGCCGAGAACGATTTGGTTCTTCAGGACGAGGTTGCGCATGAGCTGGTTGCCTTCCAGCGGGAAATCCCCTTCGGGCGCGGGAATGCCGGTGAAGACAAACACGCCGTTCAACCCGAGGTTCATCATCACGTCGAACGAGGTTTTCGCCACGCCCACGGCCTCATAAACGAGGTCAATGTTCCCGAGGCGCTCGGCGAGCTGCTTGGCGGTGCAGTCTTGGATCGAGATGTATTTCGCGCCGAAGGACTCGACGAGGTCGGCCTTGTCGTTGGGCTTGGGCGAGCGCGAATAGACGTAGGTGTCGAAGCCGTTGAGCACGCAGGTCATCGCACCCAGGATGCCGATGGGGCCGGCCCCGAGCACGACGGCGCGCAGGCCCTTGCCGCGCGGCTGGCCCGGCTCGTCGCACGCCCACGGGAGGCGTTTCTGAATCTCCCAGACTTGCGCGAGGCCTTTCTCCGCGATGGTGAGCGGCTCGGCCAGCACGGCGAAGTGGCGAAGCTCCTTGGGCACGAGCACGAAGTTCTTTTCATCGTCCACGAAGAACTCGGTCATGTAGCCGTGGTGCTGGTTGATGCCGCGCTCGTTGAACTTCCAAGTAGCGCAGAAGTCCTGCCGGTCAATCTGGCAGGGCCGGCAGTTCGGGTCCGGGCACGGGCGGCGCACCGATGGCACCACGAGGTCGCCGACCTTGGTGTGCTTCACTCCCGCGCCGACCTCGACGACCTCACCAAGCGCCTCGTGGCCAAGCACGAGGTAATCGCTGCCGGCCGGTGGTGCGCCATAGACGAACGTGCAAATCTCGCGGTCGGTGCCGCAGATGCCCACGTCGAGCGTGCGCACCTTGAGCTGGGAGGGCCGGGAAATCTCGTGGTGGTCGTGTTCTAGCTGGGCGACCTGACGTTGGGCGGGCACGACGCCCACGGCGCGCATCGTGGGTGTCTTCAGATTCGGTTGGATTAGGCCGTCGGCGAGCAGCGCGACGCGGTGCCAGTGATATACGAGCGCGACAAGGGCGACTCAAGCACAAGAGTTGCCCGGGCTGGCGACTTGCAGTCGCCGAGTGGCGTGCAGACAGAACGTAAACGCCGCGTCCTGCTGCGGCCCACCGACGGCGATTGCAAATCGCCGGCACCGGGCTTGAAGAAAACCCCTGCGCGTTCGTCAGCCGATTCGCATGAACCAACGCAACTTGATCCGTCACCTCTCGCAACTGCTCTGCCTCACGTCCGGTCTGGCCGCCTTGACCGCCCACGCCGACGTGAAGCTGCCCGTCATCTTCAGTGACCACATGGTCCTCCAACGCGACCAGAAAGTCCCCGTCTGGGGCTGGGCCGACGAGGGCGAGAAAGTCACGGTCGAGTTCGCTGGGCAGAAGGTCGACGCCACGGCCCAGGGCGGCAAATGGACCGTCAGCCTCGCCCCGCTCAAGGCCAGCAGCACGGGGGCAAAGTTCACCGTCAGCGGGAAGAACAAGGTCGAGTTCAGCGACGTGCTAGTCGGCGAAGTGTGGTTCTGCTCCGGCCAGTCGAACATGGAGTGGAGCGTCGCCGCCTCGAAGAACGCGAAGGAGGAAATCGCCGCCGCGAACAACCCGCGCATCCGCCACTTCAAGGTGCCGCACGTCACCGCCACGGAGCCGCAGACTGAGGTGAAGACCTCCGGCGGTTGGCAGCTTACGGCCACGAACACCGTCGGCGGCTTCACCGCCGTGGGTTACTACTTCGCCCGTGAGATCCAGAAGGAGCTCGACGTGCCCATCGGCCTCATCGGCTGCAACTGGGGCGGCACGCGCATTGAGCCGTGGACGCCGCCGGTCGGCTTCCAATCCGTGCCCGCGCTCAAGGCGGACTTCGCCGACAAACTCGACACCTTCCCGGCGCGCAGCCCCGCCAAGACCAAGGAGGGCAAGGAGATTCTCGACAAGGACGGCAAGCCGGTGCTCAACGTCAGCAGCAGTTCGCCGCTCTCCATCTACAACGCCATGGTCCACCCGATCATCCCCTACGCCATCAAGGGCGCGCTTTGGTATCAGGGCGAGTCCAACAACGGCGAGGGGATGCTTTACTTCGAGAAGAAGAAGGCGCTCATCACCGGCTGGCGCAAACTCTGGAACCAGGGCGAGTTCCCGTTCCTCTTCGTCCAACTCGCGCCCTATCGCTACAACAGCCCCGAAAAGCTGCCCGGCATCTGGGAAGCCCAGGCCGCGACGCTCTCCATTCCGAACACCGGCATGGCGGTGACCACCGATGTCAGCACCGTGGGCAACATCCACCCGCCGGACAAGCAGACGGTCGCGCACCGACTCGCGCTCTGGGCGCTGGCGAAGACTTACAACAAGCCCGTGACCAGCTACGCCAGCCCGCTCTTCGACACGCTCAAGGTAGAGGGCAACAAGGCAACCGTGTCGTTCAAGAACGCGGTGGGCGGCTTGAAGTCGCTCGATGGCAAGCCCCTGACCTGGTTCACCATCGCCGGCGAAGACAAGAAGTTTGTCGAAGCAAAGGCTGAAGTGAACGGCAACAGTGTGACCGTCAGCGCGGAAGGCGTGGCCAAGCCCGCCGCCGTGCGCTTCGGCTGGCACGAACTCGCCGAGCCGAACCTCGCCAACGCCGCCGGCCTGCCCGCCTCGCCCTTCCGCTCCGACAAGTGGACGGATGCGACGATGCCCGTGCTCGCCCCGGCCGCGCCCCCGGCGAAGAAATAGTCTTCCCCATGAACCGCCTGCTGCTCTGCGTTCTGCTGGCTGCCCTGCCCATGGCCGCCTGCAAGAAGAAGCCTGCTGAAGTGGCGGCTCAGGAAGCTCCCGTCGCGCCGCCGAATCCCGAAGTGGATTTGA
>JBJTAU010000427.1:0-11211 GCA_046090965.1 Limisphaerales bacterium
CCTACTTCTGCGGCGGGCTGCTCTGGCGGCTGCGGCAGATTGACCCGGAGAATCCGCTGCGTCGCCGGCGGGACGCGCGCCTCTACCACGCGACGTTGACCTTCACGCTGCCGGCCTTGGAGAAACTCCAGTCGCGCCAAGCGGGTGGCGCGTGCGACGACGGTCTGACGCCTGAGGAATTCGCCGGCCGCCTCACGCGCATCCGGTCCGTCCTGCCGCTCCCAGCCGGACATCGGTTGCGTCTGCAACTCGGCGACGGCCAAGCCGTCCGGCCCGCGCTGGAAGAAATCCAGCGCGCCGTCGCCGTGAAGGTGCACCCGGCGCTTTCCAGCCCGCAGGAGTTGCCCACGCGCCACCTGCGCGCATGGCTGGACGCCTGCGCCCGCGACCAGCACGCCCTTGGCGTCCTCGCGCGGCCATCCACGAAGCCGCCCGTGCCGGCCTCAGCGCTAAACTGGATAAGTCCACGCGCGCCGGCACCGACAGCCTGGTCGTGGATCCGCAGGCCTTCGACCCACACTATAACCCGCACCGCGCGGCCACGCTCCGGCAGCAACTCGCCCGGCGCGGCCTGGACGGCCAGCCCAACGAGGCCGTCCTGGCCCTCCTCGGCTTCTGGGGCAGCAAGGACCTGCCGCCCGTGCCACTTGGCCAGATTCCCATCCGCCTCACCTTTCTGGATTTGCAGCCCGTCGTGGACTACCTGCTCGAGCGCGAGCGCGACGACAAAACCCGCGAGGAACTCACGCATCAGGCCCTCGTGGATTTCTACCAGGCCGCGCGCATGGTCGAGAGCGTCCGCGAACTCCCGGACGTGCTCACCCGGCCCGCGGAGGGCGACGATCTCGGTGGCTCCATCGCCCGGCAGATGACGCTCATCCGCTCGCTCCGCGCGCGCATGATCGCCGCGCAAGAGCCGCTCTTCCTCTTGCTTCAAGAAGCCACCCACCAGTTGGAAATCATTCTCAATCCGCTCCACGCCAGCCTCGACCAGCTTCTTGTCCAGGCCGCTGGCCTGGGTCCCGACTTTGCCGAAGCCACGCGCGCCAACCTCTACCGGCAGCAGGACGCTGGCCTCGCCTTGCTCATTCCGCTCACCTGCCTGGCCGAGCGCCTCGGCCCCTTCGCCGGCAGCACGGCGGACTACTGGGCCGCTTGCGAAATCGCCACCGACTACGAGCAATTCCTCCGGCAGTTCGACGTGCTTAGCCCCGCCCACGCTGATGCCCTCATCCGGAGCCGCATCCTCCTGCACCATTGCGAGGCACTCCGCAGCCTCTTCCCCACGCACGCCGCGCGCGACCGCACGGCCTTCGCCTCCTTCGACACGCTCGCGGGCGACGCCGACCTCCTCCGCGCCGCCGCCGCGACGGTCAAGACCATGATTGACCAGAGCGGCCTGCGCACCGATGCGCGCTTCCGTGCCGTGCGGGAAGTCCTGACCCACGCGATGGCGCGCCAGGGCTACTGCAACCGGGGCAACCTCAGCGACCTCGTCCGCGTAACCCCCAAGCTGCGCGACGCTTCCGGCCAAACCATCTTCCTGACGAAAGCTGGCTCGGCTCCGGCCCGCACCGCCGCCGGCCTTGCCCCCGACCTCACCACCACTGTCGTGGAGCGCAAGCCGGCCCGCTCGCCGCTTTGACTTCCCCTCGCCTGCTCGCTAGCGTCCGCGCATGGACAGCCTGCACGCCCCGTGGCGCATCCAATACATCCTCGGGCCCAAGCAACACGACGCCGATGGGCGCTCGCTGTTTGCCGCCATCGGGCAATCCTCGGAGGACGTGGCGCACCATGTCATCGCGCGCGGCAAGGTGTCCTTCGCCGTCCTCAACACTTATCCCTACAACGCCGGGCACACGCTCATCTGCCCGTATCGGCAGGTGGCCGATCTGTCGGAGTTGACTGACGAGGAAACCATGGAGATGCAAGTTCTCCTCCGCCGCGTGCAGGCCGCGCTGCGCCAGGTCATGCGGCCCGATGGCTTCAACGTGGGCTTGAATCTGGGTAAGGTCGCCGGTGCGGGCATCGTTGAGCATTTGCACTGGCACATCGTCCCGCGCTGGAACGGCGACACCAATTTCATGCCTGTCACCGGCAGCACCGCCGTCCTGCCCGAGGCGCTGGATGAAACCGCCGCCAAGCTCCGCGCCGCGCTGGCGGAAACCCGCTGAGTCATGCCCTCCGAGACTCTCCATTACGAAAACGCGCGGTTTGCCCAGTCGCTTTTCCACAACGACCCGCGCAACTTGAAGGCGCTCGAAACCCACCTCGGCGTGAAGGCCACCGCGCGCGACGCTTGGATCAAGCTCGAGGGCGACACCGAGCCAGTGGAGCGCGCCCGTCATCTGTTCCGCCAACTCGAAGCCACTTTGAAACTGGGTGCCGCCATCAGCCAGCGCGACTTTACTTCCGCGCTTGAGATCGTGAAGACCGAGGGTGTCGCCGCGCTGCAAGGCCTGCACTCCGAGCGCATACACACCTCGCAGCGCAAGGCGCACGTCCTGCCCAAGACCACCGGACAGAAGAAATATGTCGAGGCCATCCGCACGCACGACGTGACGCTCGGCGTCGGGCCCGCCGGCACCGGCAAGACCTACCTCGCGATGGCAATGGCCGTCTCCGCGCTGCGAGAGGGCACTGTTTCGCGCATCATCCTCACGCGTCCGGCGGTCGAGGCCGGCGAGGCGCTCGGATTCTTGCCGGGCGATTTGCACGAGAAGCTCACGCCCTACCTCCGCCCGCTCTACGACGCGCTGCACGACATGCTTCCCGGCGAGGAGATCGAGAAGCACATGGAGCGCGGCGTCATCGAGGTCGCGCCGCTGGCCTACATGCGCGGGCGCACGCTGAACAATTCCTTCATCGTGCTGGACGAGGCACAGAACACCACGCCGGAGCAGATGCTCATGTTTCTCACGCGTCTCGGTTTCAACTCCAAGGCAGTCGTCACCGGCGACCCGACGCAGACCGACCTGCCCGGCCACAAGACCTCCGGCCTGCGCGAGGCGGTCAAGGTGCTGCACAAGGTCGAGGGCATCGCGCTCATCGAGTTCACCAAGCGCGACATCGTGCGGCATCCCTTGGTGCAGCGCATCATCGTGGCCTACGAGGAGCATCGCGGGAAGGCGATGAACGGGTGATGCGGAAGGGCAGGGGAACTGGCGTGGTGCGTGGTGCGTGGTGCGTGACCAAGAACCCGGACGCCACGGAGCTTCTCACGCACCACGCACCACGCTCCACGCTCCAGCTTCGCAACCGCCAGCGTGACCGCCGGCTGAACCTCCGCTTCCTCCGTCGCGTGCTCACGCACCTGCTGCGCGGTGAACTCGGCGTCACTGAGTGTGAACTCGGCTTCCACTTCGTCTCCGCCGCCGAGATGGCTCGCGTGAACTGGCAGTTCCTGCAGCACGAGGGAAGCACGGATGTCATCACGTTCGACCACGGGGAGCGATCAGCGGTCAGCGGTCAGCGGTCAGCGGCGATGCATGGAGAAGCCTTCATCTGCGTGGCGGACGCCGTGAAGCAGGCGCGGGAGTTCGGCACCACATGGCAGAGCGAAGTCACCCGCTACGCTGTTCACGCCGTGCTCCACTTGCGCGGCTACGATGACTTGCAGCCCGCCAAACGCCGTGTGATGAAGCGCGAGGAGAACCGGTTGGTGCGCGCACTGGCCCGGCGCTTCAATCTTCTTGAGCTGGAGAAAACCCCGGCCCGCGAATGAACGCGAACCAGATCGGATTTCACCGCAGAGGCGGGAAGGACGCAGAGGTGGCAAAATCCCCTCCCGAGACTTTGCCTGTGTTCTCTGCGTCTTTCCCGCCTCTGCGGTGCTCCGCCTTCCTTCCCTTTCGCGTCCAGTCGCGTGATTCGCGGGCCAACCCTTGAACTCCGTCTCCACCACCGGCCTCATCCTGCGCACCCGTCCGCTGACGGAGACGAGCCTCATCGTCCACTGGCTCACGCCGGACCTCGGCCGCATTGCGACCGTGGCCAAGGGCGCGCGCCGGCCGAATTCCACCTTTCGCGGCAAGCTCGACCTGTTCTACGAGGCCGACTTCAGCTTCGCCCGCAGCCGGCGCAGCGAGCTGCACACACTGCGCGAGGTCAGCCTCCGCGCCACGCACCCGCGCCTGCGTGAAGACTTGCACGCGCTCCAGCAAGCCGCGTATTGCACTGCACTGCTGGAGCAGACCACGGAGACGGAAACCCCGCTGCCGGAGATTCACCGGCTCTATCAGCAACTGCTCGCCGAAGTCACCCGGGGCGTGACCGGGCCGCGCACCGTGCTTGCGTTCGAGGCGAAGCTGCTGGTGCAGCTCGGCCAGCAGCCCGATGTGACCGAGTCATCCCTCAGCCCCGGCAGCCGGCAGATTTACGCGCGCTTGGAATCGGAAGACTGGTCCGCGCTGGAGCGGCTGAAGTTGAGTGCGGCGCAGGAACTGGAACTGCGTCAGTTTCTCCATGGCTTCCTGATCTACCACCTCGGCAAGATTCCGAAGGGCAGGGGAGAGGCGCTGGCTACATGTTGAACTCCGGCCCGAGGTAAATTTCCCGCGCCTTGGGATCGTTGGCGAGAAACTCCGCGCTGCCTTCGATGAGCACCTGGCCCTTCACGATGATGTAGCCGCGGTCGATGAGCTTGAGCATCTCGCGGGCGCTGTGGTCGGTGATGAGGATGCCCAGCCCGCGGTCCTTCAGTCGGCGGACGATCTTGCTGACCTCGTATTGCGCGATGGGGTCAATGCCCGCGAGCGGTTCATCCAGCAGCAGCAGCTTGGGCGTCGTGACGAGCGCACGGGTAATTTCCAAACGGCGCTTTTCGCCGCCGCTCAACTGGTAGGCCATGCTCTTGGCGAGCGCGGTCAAGTCCAGTTCCTCGAGGAGATACTTGAGCCGCACCTGCCGCTCGTCGCGATCCATCACGCAGGTTTCAAGGATGGCCAGCAGGTTGTCCTCGACGCTGAGTTTGCGGAAGACGCTCGGCTCCTGCGTGAGGTAGCCGATGCCCAGCCGCGCGCGCTCGTGCATCGGCAGGTCCGTGATGTCGTGCTCGCGGAAGTGGACGCGGCCCTCGTCCGGTCGCACGACGCCCACGACCATGTTGAACGTCGTGGTCTTGCCCGCGCCGTTCGGCCCGAGCAGGCCGACGATTTCGCCGGGGTTTACTTGGATGGATACTCCATCCACGACGCGACGGTGGCGATAGGCCTTGGCGAGTTGACGGGCGGCGAGCAACGGCTCGGAACTGGCGGCGGGAGCTTCCATGTTCACGGCGACTTGGGGGCGGGCGTGCTGGCGGGCGAGTTCGTCTTCGTCGATGCGTAGGAACCCTCAGTGCGGACGTTGCCGACGGCTTCGAAACGGCCATCGGCCCGGTAGAAGAAAATCGTCGTGGCGGTGTTGGTGATGGTGCCTTTGATGACGCGCGCGTTGCCGGTCAGTTCGAACGCGTCGTTCGTGCTGCGGTAAACCATGTGGTCGGCGAACGCCTGGCTGAAGTCCACCTTGTTCGAAAAGACCACGCCACCGTGCGCCTCCGCATCGCGCACGCGTCCGCCCATCGGGCCGATCCACGGTCCGGCGGCGGTGGCGTTGGTGCCCTTGGGGGGAAGCGGCGTGGGGAGTTTACCTGCGGGTTGGGTGGTGCCCTTGCCGGACTTGAGGTCGAGGTTCAGGCGCAGGGATTCGCAGCGCAGGAAGAACTGCGGGTCGTTGACGCGGACGTTGTTCCGGTAGAGGGCGTATTCCTCCTTGAGGGAGAAAGTGCCCTGGCCGTCGGCGAGCACTTCGATCTGCTGCGGCGTGCCGTTGGTTTTCGCCGTGGGCGCGGTGGTGGAGGTGCTGAAGAGATTGTTCTGCGCGCGTGCGGATGGCACGGCGAGGACCAGAGCGGCAAGGCAGGCGGCACGGAGGTTCATGGTCTTTGGGGCGGAGCGGTGGTCAGCGAGTCGCGGGAAAGGTGCGTGATGACGTTGTTCGAGATGCTGAGTTCCGACTCCAATTGACGGAAATAAAAACCGATGCCCGTGGTCATGAAGCTCCCGTCCGGTCGGGACACCACGATGCGGCCGTCGGAGCTGGCGGTTTTGCGCGCCGAGTCGATCAGGCACTTCGGCGCCTCGATGATGTAATTCGTCACCGACGCGCCCATGCCGTGAGTGTAGTTTTCCACCCGGAGGTCGGTGACGATGTATTTGCCGTCGTCGAGCGGTTCGGCGGTGCGGCCAAACATGACTGACGTGGCCTGCCGTGAGTCGCCTTCGTAAAGCGGGATGCGGATGCCGCGCGCAGTGCCGAGACCGGCGGCGGCAGCTTGCTCACGCAAGGCCGCCTCGGCGAGTGCGGCAGCCACGACGAATTTCCGGTCGTGTCGTTTGACCGACCAGAGCACCGCCAGACCGGCGAGCACGAACGCGCCTGTCCCCAAGGCGATCAGTTTGGTCGAAGCGGCGCTCATTTCGCGTGTTCTGCCACCACCGTGGCCCATTTGCCTTGGGCTTTCAAAATCAAGTCCACGACTTCGCGCACGCAGCCGTTGCCGCCGTTGGCCGTCGTGATGAAGTGCGCGAGCTTCTTTGCCTCGGGTCGTCCGTCGGCCGGCGCGATGGCCAGCCCGATGCGTTGCAGAACGCCGAGGTCCACCACGTCGTCGCCCACGAAGCACGCCTCCGCCCAGCTCAAGCCGGTCTTCGCGAGGATTTCCTCCACGGCGGGCACCTTGCCGTCGCGCGTTTGCACAATGAAGTCCGTCTTCAGCTCCTCCGCCCGACGCGTGGTGATGGCCGAGGGCCGCGCGGAAACCCAGCCGACCTTTAGTCCCGCGTGAGCCGCGAGCCGTTGTCCAAGGCCGTCCTGGACATGGAAGCGTTTGAACTCGCCCTCGCCCGTGATGAAGATGCCGCCGTCCGTCAGCACGCCGTCCACATCGCAGAGCAGCAGCCGGATGCGACGGAGGCGGGCGCGGAGTGGGGAAGGGGAAAGCTTGGGCATGGGCTAAACGCGGTCGGGGGAAACGTCCAACTTCCAACGCTCAACTTTCAACGTCCAAAGCGGGAGCGCGCGGTGGCGACGGCTGCCGCATCTGCGAAAGTGGCTTACACCCCTCACCCCGGCCCTCTCCCCTCCGAGGGGCGAGGGAGGAGACCCGCCTGGTTTCCACGCGCCGCTTGCGGAGCCGAGCGGCCTCGGCGTTGGAAGTTGAGCGTTGAGCGTTGGACGTTGGAAGTTCATCACCTCACCGCCGCTCTCACCTTCAGGAAGCTCTTCAGCAGCCCCGCCATTTCCGCGAGCGGAATCATGTTCGGTCCATCGCTCATGGCTTTGTCCGGCTCGGGATGCGTCTCGATGAACAGGCCGTCCGCGCCGGCGGTGAGGGCGCAACGCGCGAGCAGTGGAGCGAACTCGCGCTGGCCAATCGTGCGGTCGCCGCCCGCGCCGGGCTGCTGCACCGAGTGTGTAGCATCGAACACGACAGGGCAGCCCGTTTGCTTGAGGACGGGGATCGCGCGCATGTCCGAGACGAGATTGTTGTAGCCGAAGGTCGTGCCGCGCTCCGTGACGAGCAGGCGTTCGCCGCCCGCGAGCTTTGCTTTTTCCACCACGCGTCCCATCTCCGACGGCGAGAGGAACTGGCCCTTCTTCAAGTTCACGATCTTGCCCGTGGCCACGGCGGCTTCGATCAAATCGGTTTGTCGGCAGAGGAACGCGGGGATTTGCAGGATGTCCACCACCGCACCAGCGGCCAGTGCCTGCACCTCGTTGTGCACATCCGTGATAACCGGCACGCCGAGTTGGGCACGAATTTTCTCCAGAATGACTAGGCCATCGTCGAGGCCGGGCCCGCGAAAGGCCTTGCCGGAAGTGCGGTTGGCCTTGTCGTAGCTGGCCTTGAAGACGTAGGTGATGCCCAGCCGCGAGCAGACGCGTTGCAAGTGGCGCGCGACCTCGAAGCACAGCGCCTCGCTTTCAATCACGCAGGGCCCGGCGAGCAGGAAGAGCCGTTTGCGCGCCGCGAGCGTTTTCCAAAGTGAATCGGTAGTGTTCCGCACGCGGAGTTTGTAGCAAGGCCGCGTGGAGCGGGAAAGGAGTGAAATCACCCGGCTCAGGCGGCGGGGGCCTTGAGCAACGGAACCGCCATACCTTCGCGAGCGGCCTCAACGATCAGCGTGCCCTTGCGGTTGGCCACCAACTCGCGGGCATGACCGACCATGCGCGAGATGCGGGCGTCGTCGTGGCCGGGGTCGTGATGTAAGAGGACCAGATGCCGCGCGCCGGCGGCGAGTGCGGTGGCGACGCTGTCTTCGAAGCAACTGTGGCCCCAGCCGACGTGAGTCTGGTATTCGGCCTCGTCGTATTGGGAGTCGAGAAGGAGCAGATCCACGCCGCCGAGGAACTCGATGAGTTTCTGGTCGTCCGCGTGGCAGTAGTCGAGCGTCTCCTGTCCCTTCTGGCCATCGGCTCGTGGATGCAAGCGCATCCGGGCGTAGGATTCGTGATCCGGCAGAAAGGCGATGGAGCCAGTGCTGGTGTCGAGCCGGTAGCCGACGCAGATGCTGGGGTGATTGGCGAAGATGGCCCGGACTCTGATGGGGCCGACGTGAAATTCCATCTCGCGTTGTTCGACGAAGCTGATGTTGCTGGGCAGCTGGCGAAGGCCGATCGGGAAGTAACTGCTTTCCATCTGCACGGCGAGCGTGCTCTCCAGCCCCTTGCGGTAGCCTTCGTAGCCCATGATGCGGACTTGATTGTTCGCGATGTAGGCCGGGGCGAAGAAGGGAAAGCCTTGAATATGGTCCCAGTGGGTGTGCGTGAGCAGGAGGGTGAGTTCGAGGGAGCGGTCCTTAAACTCCTCGACCAGTTGCTGGCCGAGCAGCCGAATGCCGGACCCGGAATCGAGGATAATGAGTTGGCCATCGGCCCGCAGTTCAACGCAGGTGGTGTTGCCGCCATAGAAGACAGTGTTCGGTCCCGGTGTGGGGATGGAGCCGCGCACACCCCAGAAGCGGAGGAGGTTGCCGGCGGGGAGCTGGGCTGTGGGCACGGGGGAGCCAGAAGTTTGAGCGGGTCGGGAGGGGGCTGCGGGCTGGCCGGCGAGAAGCCGAATGATGTCCTCTGGGGAGATGGGCTTCACCAAGTAGTCGTCAGCTCCGGATTCGAAGGCATTTAGCCGATCGGTGGCGAATCCCCGATGGGTAGTAACGATAATCTTAAGGCCGGGAAGCTGATCCGCTCTTTCCCGGAGGGTGCGGCAGACTTGAAAGCCGTTGCAGCGGGGCATCAGCAGATCGCAAATGACGGCGTTCGGCCGATGTTGGAGGGCGGCTTGAATGCCTTCCTCGCCGTCTTTGGCCTCGTAAACGATCCAGCCAGCAGCGGAAAGTGCCTTGGAAAGCACCTTGCGCACGATGGGGTCATCATCAATCAACAGGGCGGATTTCATCGTGGCGACGCCAGTTTTCACGGGCGGGGCAAAAAGACAAGCTTGGAGCAGTCAGGACAAAAAAGAGTTGTTAGAAATTTGCTGCACCGGCAAAATCATCGGTGAGACGGACAGTGAACAAGGCGTTGAAAGCCACCGTCTCTAGTGACGAAAGCAGCAAACTACAACACGATACGCATATGTTCTGGAATTGTGGCAACCATCCTGGTCAGGAATTGAACCCCAACCTCTACGCCACGCGGCGCGACTTTCTGAATCGTGTTGGCACCGGCTTTGGCGCACTCGCGCTGGCGTCCTTGTTCGCTGATCAGGCGCAAGGCCAGGCCGCTGGGGGCAGCTTGCTTGCTCCTAAACAGCCGCACTTCCCTGGCACTGCCAAGCGCGTCTGCCACATCTACCAGAGCGGTGCGCAGCCCCATATCGATACTTGGGATCCGAAGCCCGAGCTCAACAAGAATGAAGGCAAGTCCACCGGCGGCGGCATGGGCCGCGGGCGCCTTCTGCCGACGCAGTTCGAGTTCGCCAAGTCCGGCAAGAGCGGCCTTGAGATGTCTGAAATCTGGCCTGAGCTGGCCAGCAAGTGTGCGGACGATCTTTGCGTGATTCGCTCCATGTGGACCGACGTGCCGGCGCACGAAGAGGCGACGAAGATCATGACCACGGGCGACTTCCGCCTGCCGAAACCTTCCATCGGCGCGTGGGTCACCTACGGCCTCGGCTCAGACAACCAGAACCTCCCGGCGTTTGTCGCGATGAACCCTGGTGGCTTCCCCAGCGCGGGCAACGCCAACTGGCAGTCAGCCTTCATGCCCGGTGCGTTTCAGGGCACCTACGTGGACCCGACAAACACGCGCATCGAGCAGATCATCGAGAACATCAAGAGCCAGTTCATTGGCTCCAGCGCCGAACAGCGCCAGCAACTCGATCTGCTCAGCAAGCTCAACGAGATTCACAAGCAGAAGCGTCAGGCCGAGGGGCAACTCGACGCCCGCATCCAGTCCTTCGAACTCGCTTACCGCATGCAGACCGACGCCACCGAGGCGTTCGACCTTACCAAGGAGCCGGAGCACATCCTCAAGCTCTACGGTGCGGACTCGATGGATCGCGGTATGGCCACGCAGGCGCGGCAGTTCATCATTGCCCGCCGGCTCTTGGAGCGCGGGGTCAAGTTTGTCCAGTGCTGGAACGGCGGTTGGGACATGCACAACGGCATTGCCACCGCTGGCCGTGCCCGTGCCGGTGCGATTGACCGCCCGATCGCAGGTTTCCTCCAGGACCTCAAGCAGCGCGGCCTGCTCAAGGACACTCTGGTCGCCTCCAGCACCGAGTTCGGACGCAGTTCGACGGAAGACGGCCCGGGCGGGCGCACGCACAACGCCAAGGCGTTTGCTTCGTGGCTCGCTGGCGGCGGCGTCAAAGGTGGCCAAGCCTACGGCAGCACCGACGAACTGGGTAGCGCAGCCGTCGAGAACAAGGTTCACGTGCATGAGTTCCACTCGACCATCCTGCACGCGCTGGGCTTCGACTCTGAGAAGTTGACGTTCCGCTCCGGCGGCCGTGACTTCCGCCTGACCGACGTGTCGGGCGCGCAGCCGGTGAAGTCCATCTTCGCCTAAACCAATTTGGTGAAACCAAGCCGGGCGCGTGTTTCACCACGCGCCCGGCCTTCAGTTTGCCGGTAGGTAGTTTGGTGTTGAACAGCGAGCACAGTCAAAGATGCCTATGAAATCCATGCTGAAGTGTGCGGTCGCCGCGACCGTCGCCTCGTT
>JBJTAU010000428.1:0-4299 GCA_046090965.1 Limisphaerales bacterium
CACCCCCCCGCCCTGCCCCCAGCGCAGACGCACCCGCAGCCGTTCCCGCCTGACCTCGCCAATCTCCGCGTACCGGATGCCGCGTCGCTCGCGAAGGACGCGGCCATTACCCGCGCCTTGCTCCGCGTGCTCAAGCCGCACGGCGGCGTGCTGCTGGCCGCGACCGGCACGCCGGATTCCGCGTGGGCGAAAGCGGGCAACCTGACAAAGCCCGCACTCGGCGGCGGCGGCACATGGACCAAGCTCGTGCGCGGCGCGTTGCCCGGCGCGCGCGACTGGACGCATCAATACGCCGACGCCGGCAACTCCGGCTCTTCCGACGACGAACGCGTGCGCGGACGGCCCGAGGTGCTGTGGTATGGCGAGCCGGGCGCGGACAAAATGCACGACCGTCACCGCCGCAGCGAAGCGCCGCTCCAGCTCGCGGGCCGGATGTTTGTCGAGGGCACGCGCCAGCTCACGAAGATGCCGCTGCTGTTGAGCTTTGACGCCTACAACGGCCTGCCTTACTGGGAGCGCGAGTTCCCCGGAGCCGAGCGGCTCGACATCACGCAGGACTGCGGGAACCTCGCCGTCTCGCCGCACGGGCTGTTCGTCGCAGCAGACAAGGACTGCCACCAACTCGACCTCGTGACCGGCGCGACGCTCAGGAAGTTCCCTATGCCAGCCGGCCAGGACGGCGCGCCGGGCGTCTGGGCTTACGTCGCCGTGGAGGGCGACCTGCTCATCGGCAGTGCGTCGGCGGGTTACCAGTTCAGCCGCACGCTCTTCGCCTACGACGTGCGCAGCGGCGCGCTCAAATGGCGCTACGACAGCGCGGCGATGCGGAACAGCACGTTTGCCGTGCAGGGCGGAAAAGTGTTTCTCGTCGAGCATCGTGGCCAGACTAGCGCGCCGAAGGTGCTCACGCTCATGGAGGCGCACAAAGAAATCGGCAAGCCCAAGCCCGCCAAGGCCGATGGGCCACCGCCGACTCCCATCCGCACCGTCACCGCGCTCGACCTCGCCACCGGGCGGCCGCTCTGGTCGCGCGATCACGACCTCACCAAGTGCGGCAACTGGACTGGCAGCCTGTGTCTCACCGCGAAGAACGGTGTGCTGCTGCTCGCCGGCGTTTACTCCGCCTACGGTGCGGCGAAGGGCGATGAGGGCGAGCGCCGCGCGCTGGCGTTGTCCGCCGCCGACGGCGCACCGCTGTGGAATGAAGCCATCGGCAACTACGTGCGCCCCGTGCTCGTGGGCGAGCGCGTCATTGGCCGACCCAAGGCCTACGACCTCCGCTCCGGCACCGTCGTGACCAAGCCCGGCCCGAAGGGCATGATTCCCTGGTCCGTCCCGCGCAACGGCGCGTGCGGCCAGATGTCGGCCTCAGCGGGCATGCTCTTCTATCGCGACGGCTACACGGTGATGCGCGACGCGGGCACCGGCGCGACCTTGATGAACTTCACGGGGATGCGCCCCGGCTGCCTCATCAACATCATCCCGGCGGGCGGCATCATCGTGCAGGTCGAGGCCAGCTCCGGCTGCACCTGCTACCACGCGATCCAGTCCACCGTGGTCTTCGTGCCGCCGGGCACGGAGTGAGCCAGCCCATGCCGGCGGCTTCCAACCGCCGTCTGCCGGGTGGAAAGCTCAACCTGAAATCCGAAATGAACCGAAGCCGGACGCGAGGAGCGCGGCTTTCAAGCCGCAGGAACGCCCCTGCGCCCGCGGTGTTAGTAGCGCCCATTTCTGTCCCATCTCTCTGCGGCATGAATGCCGCGCTCCTGCGGCCTTGCGTGCGCTCCCTGCCATTTCTATTTCGGAGTTCGGGCTCAAAAGGCATCGATGTGCAGTCACCCATAGGCGGCGGCTGGAAGCCGTCGGCACGGGGGGAGCTTGTCACGCGTGACCAGTCGAGACAGGCTGCGGGCATGAACTCGAACCTCCTCGGCCACGCGCCGCGCGCGCGCACTTCCCGTCGGCAGTTTCTCGCCGCGCTCGGTGCCACCGCTGCGGCAGCCGCGCTCCCGGCGCGTGCCGACACGCCGCCGCTCACCAGTTTCTTCGTCGTGAGCGATACGCATTTCCTCGCTGACAAGAACCAACCCGGCCAGCTCGACGCCAACTCCGCGAGCGACAACCGCCGGCTCGTGGACACGCTCAATCGCCTGCCGGGCACCGCATTTTCCGAGGCGGTCGGCGGTGGCACGGTGCCGGTGCCGATGGGCGTGCTGCACTCGGGCGACGTGATTGACACCGGCGACAAGAGCGGGCCGACGCAGGAGGCGATGCAGCGCACGGAGTGGGCAGCTTTCGCAGCGGATTACGGACTCACGGGCAGCGAAGGACGGCTGAAATTCCCCGTGTTTGAAATCCCCGGCAACCACGACTCGCCGCACGGCGCCGGGCACGCCATCGAGCAGATGGTCGCGCGGCAGCGGGCGCGGAAAGGCTTGAAGGCCATCAGCAAGAACGGCCTGCACGCGTCGTGGGAATGGGGCGGTGTCCACTTCGCCACGCTCGGACTCATCGTCGGCACGGACCGGACCGTGAACCGCAAGCGGCGCTACGCGGCGATGGACAGCCTGGCGTTCCTGCTCGAAGACCTTGCCAACACGCCGAAGGACCAACCGCTCGTGCTCATGCACCACGTGGACATGGCGCGCTATACCGTCGCGAAACCGGACACGGACTACACGAAGTGGGAGTGGGATCCGGCAGACGTGGCGGCATTTTACTCGGCCATCAAGGGGCGGCGGGCTGCGATCTTCTACGGCCACACGCACGTGCGGAACGTGTTCAAGTGGGACGGCAGTTCGACGAAGGCGGAGCAAGGCATCGCGGTCTTCAACGTGGACAACTCCGCACACTTCAGCGGCCCGGCGCAGGCGTTCTTCCACGTCGAAGTGCGCGGCGACGGGCTGACCGTCCGCGAGTTCGAGACGCGCGATGGCTGGCAGACGGGCACGTGGACGCCGCAGGTGTGGCGGGCAGCCGTGTGAACGGTGCCGCCTACTTCTTCACCGGCGATTGCTTCACTTCGTAGTTCGTGTTGTTCGCCAACTCGGCGCTCGGACAGTCGTTGAGGAGCGCGGCGGGTTTGTCGCCGATGTGGCGGTTGTCCTTCACCACGACTTTCTCGGACGGCCAGCCTTGGATGCGAATGCCGTTCTCGCGCGTCGTGTTCTTCACGATGGTCACGCGGCGGATGGGGAAATCGCCGGGCTGCTTGTGGCGCGCGGCGCAGACGTAGATCGCGGAGATGTGGTCGCTGGTGATGTCGTTGCCCTCGACGTGCAGGCCGTTGATTTCGCCGACGTGGAAGAGCGAGAGGTAGCTGTTGCCCCGGTTCCCCACGAGCCGGCTGTCCACGATGGTCGAGTTGCAATGGTCCTCGTGCATCAGCCCCTCGCCGTCGTTGATGCGGTATTTGCCGTCGGAGCAGATGTTGCTGAAGACCTCGTAGTCGTTGTTCTCCACCACCCAGCGCCAGCCGCGCAACTCCATCGCGCGGTTGTCGTTCGTGGCAGAACCATAGCTGGCCTTCGTGCCGGTGACGGTCGGGCGCGGCACGTCCTTCGCGAAGCGAATCGTGTTCCGCGAGCAGACGACGCCATCGCCGCAGAAGCCGATGGCGCAGCGGCCGGTGGCGAAGACGTAATTGTCCACGCACGCGAGGCCCTTGCGGAAGCCCCACGGATGCGTCTCGGGCGTGCCGTCGTTGCCGCTGCCGCCCGCGCCGCCGACGCAGTGGTGGTTGAGGTAGATGCCGGGGCGGTTGTCGTAGTCGAAGAGCACGTCGAAGGGCACGAGCTTCTTCGCGCGGTCTTCGAGCGGGTAATCCTTCTGCACGAAATTCGCCTCGCCGCTCCGGGGAATGCGATTGTTCGCGATGAGCGCGTGCTCGCTGGCGTGGACGCGGATGGCGGCGCGGAAGTTGTGCGGGTAACGGAGCCAGCCGGGTTGGTTGTCCTTCGCACTCGGGACCTCATCCATGATGCCCGCCGCGTTGCGGAGCAGGCAGCCGAGGACCAGCCGGTGCGGGCCGCAACGGCGCTCGGGGCCTTCGGGCAGGTTGATGTAGCCATTCTCAATGTGCAGGTGGACCACGCCGCAATTCGCCGCCGTCGCCGGGTCGGCGAGCACGATGCCCTTGAATGCGGTTTCCTTCGGCGTGCCGTTGCCGGTGAAGCTCGGCAGGTAGCGCGGAAACTCCAACTGGCTCGGCGGCGAAAATTTCTCGTCGTGCGCCGAAGTTGCGCCGACGGTCTCCGCGCCGCGTAGCACGATCCCGGAATGCAACTTGAGGTCGGATTG
>JBJTAU010000429.1:0-5000 GCA_046090965.1 Limisphaerales bacterium
GCGCAACAGCCCCGCCCGACGCGCGCGTGACAAGGGCGACGTGGTGGAGCTCATCCTCAAACGCCAGCTCCCGCGAGACTTCGTCGTGGATGCCGCCGTGCGCGCGCTCTACGAGCAGCTCTGGGATGAACTGGCGGCGGAGAAGTAGTCCCCTCTGCTCGCGCCTGGTCAGTAGATGTAGGTGAACTCGTTCGCGTTGAGCAGCACAAGGCAGACTTCGGCGAGGCCGCGCAACTCGGGCGAAGCGTCGGCGGGGTGCAGGTCGGGGATGAAGTCCGCGGCGGCCTCGAGGGTCTCGGTGAAGCGGAATTTTTCGCCGGTGTTTTCCTCGACGGCTTCGCGCACGACGGAGCGCGGAGGCGCGGGCTTCTCGAACTTCAGCGTGCGATGACGCGCGGTCATCGCGTCCCAGTGGGCGAGGCTGACCTTGAGTTCGTCAGGCAGCGGGGCGCGGCTGAAGGCCAGCTCGAACGCGCGCTCCACGACGGCTGATCGCTGACCGCTGATCGCTGATCGCTCGCGCAAAACGCGGCTCGCGAACGCCAGCGCGCGGGCGTAAGTCGCCTCGCTGTTGAACAGGGCGAACACCTGTGGCGTGACGGTGGAACTTTCGCGCAGCTCACAGCTCAAGTCGGGCGAAGGGGCGTTGAAGACTTGCATGAACGGGTCGCCCGCGCCGCGCAGCTTGAGCGCGTAGAGGCTGCGACGATGACGTTGCTCGGGCTTCGGCGAGGGCTGCCAGGCTTCCGCGTACGTGCCCTTGACCTGGCGGGGCTGAAGCGCGGCCTCGGGGTTGATCTCCGGTCGCACCGGGATGCCGCCGAGCGCGGGGTTCAGCTCGCCGGAGACGCGGAGCATGGCATCGCGCAGTTCCTCGGCGGCAAGGCGGCGGGGGCGGAAAGACAAGTAATTAGTAATTAGTGAGTCAGTGTTTAGTTGTGCAGGTGCCGGCGCGGCTGCCTTCGCCGACTGATTACTAATTACTTCCTTACTAATTACTGTCCCTCGCCGATACGCCTCGCTCGTCATCACGAGCCGGTGCATCGCCTTCACGGACCAGCCGCGCTCGACGAAGGTCGCGGCGAGCCAGTCGAGCAACTCGGGATGCGTCGGCTTCTTGCCGGTCGCACCGAAGTTGTTCGGGTTGCCCGCGAGCGCCTGACCGAAGTGCCATTGCCAGATGCGGTTCACCATCACGCGCGCGGTGAGCGGGTTCGCGGGCGAGGCGATCCAGTTGGCGAGGTCAAGGCGGCGACCGGTGATGGCATTTGCGATCGCTGATTGCTGATTGGCGATTGCGTCCACAGCGCTCAGTGAGCCGGGCTGCACTTTCACGGACGGCGAAAACGGGTCCCCGCCCGTGAGAATCGCGGTCTGCTCCAGCTCGCCAGCCGCCATGCGGTTGGCGGGCATTCGCACGGGGGCGTTGACGGACTTCACTTCGGGCGTGCGGCCCGTATGCACCGCGAGCGCGAACGGCTCGAACCGTTCGAACTCCCAGCGCAGCCGCTCCAGCCCCTTGCGCTCGACCCGCTCGAGGCCGTAATCCGCCGGCGTGAAGCCGACGAGCTTGGGCGGATACTCGGCCTCGGGCACGCCTTGCGCGGCGAGCTTGTTGCGCGCGGTGGTGAAGACGCCCTGCGACTCGCGGCGCGGCCCCTTGCGCTCGGTCTCGCCCGCAGCGGCGACGGCTTCGTTCCACTTAGCGGGATCAATTTTCTTCTCGGACAGCCACGCCTGCGCGTTGGCGAGCAGCTTGTCATCGAGCTGCTTCAAGGTCGCGAGGTGCTCGGCACGGCGGGCTTCGAGATACTTGCGCTCCTCGAAGCCGGCGACGTTTTCCTCCGGCAGGAACGGCGCGTCGCGCTCGCTGAGTTGGGTCGTCGCGAAGCAGGCTTGCAGCGCGTAGTAATCGCGCGTGGGCACGGGGTCGAACTTGTGGTCGTGGCAGCGCGCGCACTGGAGCGGGTGCGCAAGGAAGACCTGCCCGACGTTGTCCGTCACGTCGTCGAGGAAGCGCTGGCGCGCGACCTTGGCGACCTCCATGCCGGTGAGTTCCCACGGGCCCATGCGCAAGAAACCTGTCGCGATCAGGTGCTCCGCTTCTGGCTTCTGCGCCTCCGCGAATTCATCGCCGGCGATTTGCTCGCGGATGAACTGGTCATACGGCTTGTCCGCGTTGAAGGCGCGGACCACGTAGTCACGGTAGCGCCAGGCGTTGCCGCGCGTGTAGTCGTTCGCAAAGCCGCTGGAGTCGGCGTAACGCGTGAGGTCGAGCCAGTGCCGCGCCATCTGTTCGCCGTAGTGCGGCGAGGCGAGCAGACGGTCCACGAGCTTGGCGAAGGCGGTTTCGTCCGGCGATTTGTCCGCGAGGAACGCGGCGACTTCCTCCGGCGTGGGCGGCAAGCCGAGCAGGTCAAACGTCGCGCGGCGGATGAGCGTGCGGCGGTCGGCGAGCGGCGCGGGTTGCGCACCGGGCGGGAACTTCGCCGCCAGCAGCGCATCAATCGCGCTGACCGCGGATGGCTGACCGCTGACGGCTGGCTTTTTCACCGGCTGATACGCCCACAAGTTTTCCGGCTGATAGCGCCGGTTCGTCCACTCGGGCGCGAGACCGCCGCTGGTCCTCACAGGCACGCCGTCCGCAGCGGACCACTTGGCGGCATTTGCTTGGGTGATTTCTGCGACGCGCTTGGCGTCCGGCCAAGGCGCGCCGGCCGCGAGCCACTCCTTCACCCAGCCGAGCTGTTCCTTCGTGAGTTTGTCGTTCGCCTTGGGCGGCATCGCGGCCCAGTTCTCCGCGTCGCCTTCGCGCGTCACCGCGAGCCAGAGCGGGCTGGCGTCGGGCTTGCCGGGAGCGATGGACGGCTTTTCGCTCTCGCCACCTCTGAGCAGGCCCGCCCGCGTGCGCATGTCGAGGCCGCCCTTGATTTTCGCGGGGTCATCGCCATGGCAGGCGAGGCACTTCTCCTTGAACAGCGGTTGGATGCGGCGGACGAACAGTTCGTCGGCTGCCGGGGCATCCACCGCCCACGCGAGCTGCGGCAGCACGCAGGCGGCGAGCAAGATAGCGATGAGCACGCGCAATTTCACGGCAGTGATAGTCACGCGATTGGACGGCAAGCGTCGGCACGTGGCCAGCGGCAACTTCCGCCACTCCACTGACCACCTGCCGCGCCGGCTCGCCGCGATCGGTGATGGGCACGGGGCGCGGGCCGTCGTAGAGGTTCTTCGCCGGGTTGATGCCCAGCGCGCAGCAGATGGTGGCGTGCACGTCGGGCACGGACAGCGGGTTTGAGACGGGCTTCTTCGCCAGTTCGTCGGTTTCGCCGATGACTTGACCGGTCTTCAAGCCGCCGCCGGCGAGCACCCAACTGAAGGTCTTGCCCTGATGGCCGCGTCCGCCGCCGCCATCGAACTCCGGCGGGCGGCCGAACTCCGTCCCAAGGACGATGAGCGTCTTGTCGAGCAGGCGCTGCTTCTCCAGGTCGGTCACGAGCGTTGCGACCGCTTGGTCGAGCTGCTGGATGAGGATGTGTTGGTTGAGCTGGCCGTCGTTGTGCGTGTCCCAGCCGGTGCCGTTGATGAAGTTCAGGTTGAAGGAGACTTCGATGAACCGCACACCGCGCTGCACGAGCCGCCGCGCGAGCAGGCAGCGTTGCCCGAACTCGCCGCCGTAGCCTTGCCGCAGGGAGGACGCCTCGCCGTCGAGCTTGAACGCGGTCATGAAGTCGCCGTTCGCCAGCGCGAAGGAGGAGCCGACCGCCTCGTCGTAATCGGCCACGACCTTGTCGCCCTTGGTGCGCTCGGAAAAGCTCTTGCGCAGTTCGCCGAGGAGCTGTTCGCGGTCGGCCTGCCGGGCGGAATGCACGTAGCTCGGGCGCGTGAGCCCGGCGGGGCCTTTCTCCGTGTCGGTGAGATAGACGTAGCCGTGCTTCGCGCCGAGGTAGCCGGGGCCGCGCATGATCATCGGGTAGCCGATGACGACATAGGGCGGGATGCCGTCCGCCAGCGCGCCGCGCTCGTGCGAGACGAGCGAGCCGAGGCTGGGATAGACGATGGTGCCCGTGGGCCGGCGGCCGGTGTGGACGAAGTTCGTGTCGGCGGCGTGCTCGTCGATGAGGTCGTGGTTCACCGTGCGCAGGAGCGCGAAGCGGTCGAGGAGATTCGCCGTGGCCTTGAGATGCTCGCAGACCTGCACGCCGCGGATGGCCGTATCAATGGCCGGGTAGGCGGAGCCGGCGACGCGTTTCTGCGGATCGCCGAGACGTTTGGGGTCCCAAGTATCCGTGTGCGAACAGCCGCCGCCGAGCCAGAGGAAGATGCACTGCTCGGCCTTGCCCTGCGGGTAAGTCTTCTTCTCGCCCTCGGCGAACGCGGGCAAACCAGCGAGGCCCAGCGCGCCCGCGCCGGCGGTGGCGTGAGTGAGGAAGGTGCGGCGGTTCAAAACTGGATTCGTGATCGGCGATTTCATGTGAGTGAATTGGTTCACGGCACAAACACAAACTCCGGCGAGTTCACCATCGCCCAGAGCACGTCTTCCATGCGCTCGCGCCAGTCTTGCTTGAGGCGCGGCGTGGGAGCGTCGCCGAGGCGGGCTTTTTCTTCGACGGCGTATTTGAGTTCGCTGGCTTTGGCGTTGAGGTGGTTGGTCCAGCTCAGGAGTTGGGCGGGGTCGAAGTCCTTGCGGGACTTGCGCGGGCCGCAGTCCACGACGCGCTCTTTGAAGCCGGCTTCGAGATAAGCAACGAACTTCGTGCGCTCCGCCGGCGTGGGCGGGCGCGACAGCACGCGGGCGAAGACGGCGTCCACGAGCGCGGGCAGCGGCTGGTTCTCCGCGCAAAGTTCCGTCACGGCGCAGTCGTCGGTGAGGCGGGCGATGCGGCCGTTGCCCATGTCGCCATTGGCCAGCACGGCGGGCTGAAGGACGTTGGGCGAGTGGTCCCGCGCGGAGAGCGGACCTTGCCGCGTTTCGCGCCAGCCGAACATTTGCAAAACGT
>JBJTAU010000430.1:0-3776 GCA_046090965.1 Limisphaerales bacterium
GCGTCGGGCCCACGGTGGGTGGGGGCGATGGTGCGGCCCCGGCGGCGCGCGGCAGGTCGGCGATGCGCTGCCAACCCTTGCCCGACGTGTAGCGATAGGCGTCGCGCAGATACGTGCGCACGGGTTTGCCGTCCGGCCCGGCGCTCAGGTCTGCTCCGCTCACGAGGAAGAACGAACCATCTTGCACTGCGGCAACCGCGAGCATCCGCGCGGGACCGGGCCACGGTTCCAACTCGCGCCACGCGGGCGTCTTCGCTGCCAGATCCAGCGCGAAGAACTTCTTCAACGTGCTGGTCGAGTCAGGCTTCGCGATGCCGCCCGCGACGTAGAGCGTGTTGCCAAGCAGCGCGCCGTTCAGGTTCGCGATGGGCTGCGGCAACGGCGGCAGCGGCATGGTTTGAATGAAGGGCTCCAGTTGATTCGCCGTAGGTCCGGCGTAGCCCACAGTTAAAACAAAACACTCCGCACGATGCCCGTTCGCATCATTCCCCCCCACGCACACGACACCACCGCCGTGCGTCACGCTCACGCCGTAGCCGAGCGGACGCGGCAGTTTGCCCGCGACCTTCCACGCGCCGTCCGGCTTCTCCAGCACGAACACGGTATCATACCAAATCTTCTTCCCGCCTTCCCACGGCTTCTTGTCCGGGAAGTTCGCGCCGCCCGCTGCGAGCAGCGCGCCGCGGCTCACGCCCGCAAACATCGAGGCGAAACCTTCCTTGTCTGGCAGCGACGGCAGTTGCTTCCAGTCGGCAGGCGTCGCGGCCAGGAGTGAATGAGTCATCAGCCAAAGGAGCAGCAGCGCCGCTCGCGCCGCAGGAAATGATCTGTGCCCATCGGTGTTCATCCGTGGCCCAAGCCTCGCTCACCACTCGCCGCCGCTGGAGAACTTCTGCTTCGCCGCGTCGCGGAAGGCCGCGCCCGCCGTATCCATCTCGGCGAGGACTTGCGCGAAGGGCTTGCCCGCCGCCCCGCGCGCGGCAGGAATGACGGTGTTGCACTCGTTCGCATCCATGAAGCGCGCGGCTTCCAGCAGGCGCGGTTCGTCGTCCTTCGGCACGGCGAAGAACCCGTGCTTGTCCGCGTGGATGAGCTGGCCCGGCTCGATGCGCTGGCCGAAAACTTCCACGGGACAATTCCATCGCACGGGCGTGACCCACGCGTGGCCCACGCAAAGGCGGCGGGCGAGCGCCTTGAAACCGGCGTTGGTCATCTCGTCCACGTCGCGGATCGCACCGTCGGTGATGGTGCCGACGCAGCCGAGCGCGCGATGCGTGTTCGCGTTCACCTCGCCCCAGAACGAGCCGATGACGCGCGGTTTGTCGAGGTCCTGCACGACGACGATCTTCGGCCCCGGCATGCTGGCGAGGTAGCGGCGGTATTCGGCGTTGGCGCTCGCGTTTTGTTTGTGCGCCGGGTTGCTCGGCTCGACGACGACCGTGACGGCGAATCCGACTATCGGCCCCATTTGCGGCATGAAGTCGCGCGTCTCCTCGAGGTTGATGGCGTCGCGCGTGCGGTCGTGTTTGGTGATCTGCTCCCAGCCGTTGTAGATCGTGGGGGTGTTCCAGCGTTTGAGCTGGAGCAGGTCGGCGTGGGAGAGGGTGCGAGCGGAAGAGTCGTGCATGGGGAGGGGATCGGCTTTGAACGTTCAGTGGGAAAGGGCGGCGAGTGTCACAGCTTGGTCAGCGGATTGTCCCGCGTGGCGAGCGGCAAGGTCACGCGTTGGCCGTGAAGCCGGTGGGACTCGAAAACACCCGCGATCATCTCGATGGTCACGCGCCCATCCGCGGCGCTGCACAAGGGCGGACGTTGCTCGCGCATTGCGGCGATGAGGTCGCGCCCGGTGACGAGGTGCCCGGCCACGTCGGCCGCGAGGTTGGCGATGGGCTCGGGTTGGCCGATGCCCGCGGTGCTGATGGGCTGCCAGGCGCGCGGGTCCTTCACCGGACGGAAGGGGTTGCCCGCGAGAAAGTGCGCGGCGGGCTCCTGATCGGTGCGCACGTCCACGATGCCTTTGGTGCCTATGATCTGAAGACCAAAGCCGGCCGCTCGGTCGCCGGCGTTGGCGATGGAGTCGAAGAAACCAGGCGCGCCACCGGTGAGTTCGTAGCGGGCGTGGATTTCATTGCCAGCCAGCAGGCCGATGCCTTCCGCGCCTTCCTTCACATCCGCGCGCGTCACCGGGCGGCCGTCTTGCAGGACGGTCGCCGTGCAGGCGCGGGGCGCGCCGCCGAAGAAGGTCATGAGGTTGAGCACGTGCGAACCGAGCACCCAGAGATCGAGGCTGCCGCCACGGACGTCTTCCTTCCCCCGCGCGCGGAACTCCAGCACCCGGCCCAGCGCGCCATCGCTGACGAGGCGCTGGACGGTGCCCATCACGGGATGCCAGCGGTTCCGATGGGCAAGGGCGAACGCCACGCGGTGCCGCTCGCAAGCCGCGACGATTTCGTCCGCCTCGGCGAGCGTGCGGCAAAAGGGTTTCTCCATGTAAACACCCTTCACCCCGGCAGCGGCGACCGCGAGCGCCACCTCGCGGTGCTGGTCCACATGCCGCATGCCGATGGCGACGATGTCCGGCTTCACCTCGGCGAGCATCGCGCGGTAGTCCGCGAAGCCGTGTGCAACCTTGAGCCGCTGTTGCGCGGCGGCGAGGCCCTTCGCGTCCGCATCGGCCACCGCCACGATTTCCGTTTCCGGAAGTTTGAGCCACATCGTGTCCAACCCGTGGCCGTAATCTCCGCGTCCGGTGTGTCCGATGACGGCTACGCGCAAGCGCGGCGCGTCAGCCCCGCGCACGGCGAAGGCAAGGCTGCTGGCAGCGATGATCCCAAGAAAATGGCGACGGGTGGCAGGCATAAGAATCGGACGAATCTGGGCAGAGCCTACGAGTGGAACAAGGAAAGAATGGCCCTCGCGCTGCGCGGTGGCATAGATGAGTCGCAAGTCCCACTCACTAGAATGTCCCGGTTTGAAAAACCACACGACAGGCGAAGACATAGGCATTGCCAGCCCGCCGAACCACTGGCTACGGTGCGGCGTGTTCTCATTTGGAGCGGGAGTTCAACGACTCGGTCTGACCATCGCGTGGTTCGCCGTGCTGGCGAGCGGGACCGCGCAGTCCACCAACACGCCGCCGGAGGACGCCAAACCCACGACAGCAAAACTGCCGACCCGCGACCGGCTGGAAGACGAGTTGCGCTGGCTGCGCGCCGAATGGGTCACGGTCGATACGGTGCAGAGCGCGTCCAAGTATGAGCAATCGGTGGCCGACGCACCCGCGTCCGTGACGATCATCACCGACGACGAGATCCGGCGCTTCGGGCATCGCACGCTGGCGGAGGTTCTCAACAGTGTGCGTGGCTTCAACCTCACCTACGATCGCAACTATCACTACTTGGGAGTGCGCGGCTTTGGTCGGCCGGGCGATTTCAACAGCCGCGTGCTCATGCTCGTAGACGGCCACCGGGTCAACGACGTGGTCTATGATGGCGCGGCCATCGGCACGGATTCGCCCGTGCCGGCGGATATCTGCAAATAGAACGGCCGGCCCGCCTTCGCCTGCCGCGTCATGAAGTTTGCCGTTCGCGCCGTCGTTCTCAGAGAAGCCGTGCTGCGCCGGATTCTCGCGCCCGACATGCCACTTGCCGAAGTGCGCCGTCGCGTAGCCCGCGCGCTGGAGCAACTCGCCGATGGTTGTCGCGCTCTCGGGCAATTCCATGACTGCGTGCGGCGCGATGACGCGGGCCAGCACCGCCGCGTCGCCGCCGCGTCCT
>JBJTAU010000431.1:0-3604 GCA_046090965.1 Limisphaerales bacterium
CGCTATCGCCGTGAAGCGCGGCAGCCGCTGCTCGTGCAGGCGCGTTACTCCGACGGCTCCGTGCGCGACGTGACCGAGCTGGCGGAATATCTCTCGAACGAAAAGACCCTCGCGACCGTGGACGACGAGGGCGTGGTGAGCGTGGGCAAGTTCAGCGGCGAAGGGGCGGTGGTGGGGCGCTTCCTCGGCAGCGTGGCCGTGAGCACCGTGATGGTGCCGAGTGAGCGCGTGCGGCCACCGGTGCAATGTGCAACGCTGCCGGTGAACAACGACGTTGACCGCCTCGTTTATCAGCGCCTGCAAAAGCTCGGCCACCTGCCCTCCGCGCAGTGCTCGGACGCGGAGTTCCTCCGTCGCGCGTCGCTCGACACCATCGGCACGCTGCCGACAGCGGAGGAGGCGAAGGCGTTTCTCGACGACGCTTCACCCGACAAGCGCGCGAAGCTGATCGACCGCCTGCTGGACCACCCCGCGTGGGCCGACCACTGGGCCGTGAAGTGGGGCGACCTCGTGCGCGGCAACCCGTCGCGCGTCGGCGTGAAGCCGGTCTTCCTGATGGACCAATGGCTGCGCGACAGCTTCCGGCAGAACAAGCCCTACGACCAGTTCGTGCGCGAGCTGCTCACCGCGCAGGGCAGCACGCACAAGACCGGCCCGCCCGCGCTCTTCCGCGACAAGCGCACGCCGGAGGAAGCGGGCGGTTTCGTGAGCCAGGTTTTCCTCGGCGTGCGGCTCGAGTGCGCGAAGTGCCACCATCACCCGAGCGAGAAGTGGGACCAGAAAGATTACTACCAGTTCGCTGCGTTCTTCAGCGGCACGCGGCGCAAGGGCCAGGGCATCTCCGCGCCCATCAGCGGCGAGCCAGAATACATCTGGGCCACCGGCAACGTCGCGATGAAGCATCCTGTCACCGGCGAGGATTTGAAGGCCCGCGCGCCGGCCGGACCCGAGGCCGTCCTCGCCGCTGACCGCGACCCGCGCGCCGCGCTGGTGGACTGGATGGTGCAGCCGGAGAACCCGCTCTTCGCGCGTGCGACGGTGAACCGCGTCTGGGCGCAGTTCTTCGGGCGCGGCATCGTGGATCCGGTGGACGACTTCCGCGCCTCGAACCCGCCGACCAACGAGCCGCTGCTCGACTGGCTGGCGAAAGATTTTGTCGCGCACAAGTTCGACCTCAAGCACCTGATGCGAACGATCCTCCGCTCGCACACGTATCAGCTCAGTTCCGAGGCGAACGAGACGAACCTCGGCGACACCAAGAACTACTCGCGCAGCTACCGCCGCCGGTTGCCCGCCGAAGTGCTGCTCGACGCCGTCGCGCAAGTCACCGGCACGCGCGACAACTTCACCGGTCTGCCCGAGGGCGCGCGCGCGCTCCAGACCTGGAATCACAAGCTGGGCAGCGACTTCATGGACGCCTTCGGCCGCCCGAACTCGAGTGCCGAGTGCCCCTGCGAGCGTGACGCCAAGCCGAGTATGGTGCAGGCGTTGCACCTGATGAACTCGACCGCGCTGAACACAAAAATCACCGCCAGCGAAGGCCGCGCCCGTCTGCTGGCCACGAGCAAAGCCACCGAGGATGACATCATCACCGACCTTTACCTGAGCGCTTACAACCGACGTCCCACCGATGCCGAGCGCGGGCTGGCGCGGAAGGCCTTCGCGGGAAAGGACACCACGCGCCAGTCCGCGACGGAGGACATCCTCTGGGCGCTGCTGAACTCGGCGGAATTCGTGTTCAACCACTAACCCGAGTTCCGGACGAGAACGGCGGTCTGCAAGCGCTGCACTACAACACCGGGCAACCCGACTTCGGAATCGGTCTCACAGCGTCTCGACGATGAGCGGCTGCTCGGGCGGCGCGAGCCGGGAGCAGGCAAAGGCGGTCTTGAGCCGGACGCACGCGGCCTCCGCCTGTTCCGCCGTGACGGCGTGAATGCGGCCCAGCACTGCGCCTTGCCGGACTTCCTCGCCGGGCTTGGCGAGTTGGTCCACGCCCACGTCGGGCTGGATCACAGAGGCTTTCGTCATCCGCCCGCCACCGAGGTCGCGGACGATCTCGCCAATAATCTTCGCGTCGCAGTGGTTGATGAAGCCGTCTTCGTCGCTGCGGCATTCCAGCACGACGGGCGCGGTGTGGTCCTGCTGAAGCTTGGCGCGGAAGGCGTCGAGGTCCGCGCCTTGGGCGGCGATGAGTTCGTCCCACTTGCGGCGTGGCGCGCCGGAGCGGAGGCAGTCCAACGCCGTCTGCCGCGCGTGGACGAGGCTGGGGGATTTGCCCGTCTGCACGAGGAGCGACGCGGCGCATTCGAGGACGAGCGTCTGCAGGTCGGCGGGGCCGTGGCCGGCGAGACAATCCACCGCTTCCTTCACCTCCAGCCAGTTGCCGGCGGCGCGGCCGTGCGGCGCGCTCAGGTCCACGAGCAGCGCACGGGTTTTCACGCCGCATTCGGTGGCGAGGCTGACGATGGAGGCCGCGAGTTCGCGGGCGCGTTCACGCGTGGACATGAAGGCGGCGGGGCCGAACTTCACTTCCATGATCAGTGCGTCGAGACCCTCGGCAAGTTTCTTGGAGAGGATGCTCGCCGTGATGAGCGGGATGCTGGGCACAGTGGCGGTCACGTCGCGCAACGCGTAGAGCAACTTGTCGGCGGGAATCATGTTCGCCGTCTGGCCGCCCAGCGCGACGCCGATCTGCTGGGTCTGCTCGACGAGCCGCTCCGGGCCGAGCTGTGTGGTCAGGCCGGGGATGGACTCGAGTTTGTCGAGCGTGCCGCCGGTGATGCCGAGGCCGCGCCCGGAAATCATCGGCACGCGGAAGCCGAGGCACGCGAGCAGCGGTGCGAGCGGGAGCGAGACCTTGTCGCCGACGCCGCCGGTGGAGTGCTTGTCCACGACGGGGCGGGGGTCGCTGGGGGAAAACTTCAGGACTTCGCCGGAGTCGCGCATGGCCAGCGTGAGCGCGCGGGTTTCCCCACGGTCCAGCCCGCGAAAGAAGACCGCCATGAGGAAGGCGGACATCTGGTAGTCGGGGATTTGCCCGGCGACATAGGCGGCGACGGTTGCTTGAAGCTGGCCGGCGGTCAGCACGCGTCCGTCGCGTTTGGCTTCGATGAGCGGCAGGAAGTTCATGCGCTCCATGGGCGGTGGCGTCGGCGCTACTTGAGACCCAGCTTGGCGGCACCGAGGGCTCCGGCCAGAATGAACAGGAGCCCGAAGATGCCGAAGGCTTCTTCCCAGGCTTCGTCCAGCGGATAAGCCGACCGGGTGCGCCGGAGTTGCTCGGCGTCGAACTTGGCGCGGGCGTCTTTGTCCGCGAGGAAAGCGCGCAGTTGCGGCAGCCGGTTTTCCCGGAAGGCCTTGATCGCCTCGTCCGTGACCCGGGCCCCGTTGGGGTCGGCCACCTCCATGGACTGGGCCACGAACGGCTTGAGTTCCGCGTCGGTCTTGGCGTTGACCGCCGCCTGAGCCTGGTCAACTTTCGCCTTGAATTGGAGTTCCAAGCGCGGCGCAAAGATGCCGTCGATGTGCCGTCCGAGCGCCAGCAAGACCATCACGCCGCAAACCGCCAAGGTGGCCACGCACGCCACGCCACCCAGCACGG
>JBJTAU010000432.1:0-4454 GCA_046090965.1 Limisphaerales bacterium
AGTCAGCGGGGACGATCTTGACGCTCTCGAGGACGACGGGTCGGGTGGGCCGGTCGCGCGGGGCGGTGGGCACGGCTTCGAGTTTGTCGAGCACGTCCATGCCCTTGAGCACCTTGCCGAACACGGTGTATTGGCGGTCGAGGTGCGCCACGCGCTTGAAGCAGATGAAGAACTGGCTGCCGGCGGAATCGGGATTCGCGCTGCGGGCCATCGAGAGCACGCCCTTGTCATGCGGGCGGTCGTTGAACTCGGCCTTGATCTTGTAGCCGGGATCGCCCGTGCCCCAGAAGGCTTCCTTGCTCGGGTCTTTCGTGAGCGGGTCGCCGAGCTGGATCATGAAACCGGGAATCAGCCGGTGCGACTGCGTGCCGTCGTAGAACTTCTGCCCGGCGAGCTTGGTGAAGTTCTTGACGGTCTCGGGAGCAACATCCGGGAAGAATTCCACGACGATGTCGCCGAAGTCCTTGAACTTGAGCACGGCGACTTCCTTCGCGGCGGGCTTGGTTTCCTTCTTGTCCTGCGCCGGCGCGGAAGCGACGCCGAGGGCGAGGACGGACACGATCAGGCAAAGCAAAATGTGTTTGTGCATGGCGGGGAGGAAATGCCACGCGGCGCACCGAAAGTCACGCGGGAATTGCCGCACGAAGCCGCGGCGGTCAACCGCCTCAGGCGCGCCGCCGGGCGCACGCCTCAATGCTCGAAGTTTCGCAGCCGGCGCAGCGCGAGTCGGAACGGGACGTAGCCCAGCGCGAAGGACAGCGCGATAAAGCCGGCGAAGCAGGTGAAGACCGGCGCATCGCGCAGCTCGGCGTTCCACCGCCAGGGAGAACCCCACGCCAACAGCAGCACGCTGGCGACGATGTAGAGGAAGCTCATCACCAGCGCGAACGTGCCGCCGAAGCCGCTGACGATTTTGCTGGGGTTGTCCTCGCGGAGGTTCGGGTAAAGCACGCCGATGCCCAGCGCCAGCGCGTTGAGCGTCAAGGTCATCACCGTGATGGCCCCGGCGAAATAGGCGGTGCGCTCGGCGGGCATTTGCAACATGTGGCACGAGAGCGCGATCATCCCCAGCGTGACCACCAGCGAGGCGCTCGTGACGAGCAGGAACTTGGTCTGCACCCCGCGCGGCAGGCCCAGCGGCGCGCGGCCCACGATCCAGAGGCGTTTGCCCTCGAGCGAGAATTGCGGGAAGACGAACCGCGTGGTAAGCGTGGCGAGATTGAGCGAGCAGGCCGCCAGGTTTAGGTAGGAAATGAGATGGAGCCAGAACGGGCTGCTGATCTGCGAGGTGAAGTGCCGGAGGTTGAGGATATAGACCCCGAGCAACCCGAAGAGCATGAGCGATTGGCCCCATTGCGTCGTGTCCCGCCAGAACATGCGCACGTCCTTGACCATCAGCGCGCGGACATCGCCCGGCAGCCAAGCGAAGAGCCGGAAGAGCATCTCCAGCCAGCCCGCGCGGTAGTGGAACACCCGCCGCCGATCCTGCCAGTGGCGGAACCATTCCCACTGGCCGAAGACACTCGCGCGGCTGTGCACCACCGAAGTGGCATCGTAAAACAAATTGCCCATGCGCGTGGCCGCCAGCGCGCCGAAGAAAAGGACATGGCTCACGAGCACGAGCAGGAAGAAGCCCGCCGCCGCCCGCGCGCCCTCGGCCCAGTGCTGCACGCTGGCGGAGAGCCAGTAGCTGGGCAGGAAGGGAAACTGCGCGAACCGCGTCTTGGCCAGCAGGCGGTCGAGCACGGCCAGCACGCGCGTCTCCAGCGACTCCTCGTCCACCTGCTCCGGGCGCAGGTAGTATTTGATCGCGAAGAACAGGATGACGGCGGCGACCACTGCGGCGGTTTGAAACGCACGGCGATCCAAGAAGCGCGCGAGGTTCACCGCCGCCCACGCGCCGAAGACCGCCGGCAGCACGATGAACAGCCCGACCAGCACCACGGTCAGCCCGTAAAAGTGCCACGGCACGTGGCGCCACATCCCGTAGGCCCCGAGCAATGGCGCGATGAGGAACAGGAACGCCCACGACGCCAGCAGCGCGGACTCCACGAACTTCCACCGGAACACCGTCTGCGCCGGCACCGGCAGCGTCAGCAGGAACGCCGTCTCGCGGTTGCGGAAGAAGTTCGAGTAGCCGATGACCAGGTTGCTGAACAGCAGCAGCATGAACAGGAAGGCGAAGAGCAGGAACAGCAGCCGCTCGATCAGCAGCTCGCCGATGCCCGGAAACACCCCGATGAACTTCAGCCCGCGGTAAAACAGCCCGAACGCCATCACGATGTAGCCACCGATGAAGAGCACGATGACCGCCGTGAGCAGGCTGGACTGGTCGCGCACCGAGCAGAGCCGCCGCCAGGACTGGAGGAGATTCACCCGCAGCAGGAGGCGCAACGGCAGGACGGCACGGTTGGAGTCGGCTTGGGCCACGCGCGAGAAAACCAAGCCAGCGGGCCGCTGGCAATCCCTTGAAGTGGTCGGGGCGGTGAGATTTGAACTCACGACCTCTTGGACCCGAACCAAGCGCGCTAGCCAAGCTACGCTACGCCCCGAACCAAGGGGCCGGAAAAATGCCGGGCGCACCCGGGAATTGCAACGAAGTTTTTGCAGCCCACGCCGGGCAGAGGATTTCACACGTAGGCTCCTCGCCAGGACGGCTCTGGCTGATCGGAGAACTGGCGGCACCTACGGGGCGCTGAAGGCGGGGAAGAACGGAGGGGGCAGTAATCGTTGCTCAGTCTTCGATGGGAACTCCGACCACCGGGCACTCACTGAATCCCGAATGCTGGAAACTGATTGCTCCTCCCGTCACGCCAGCTTCAGCGACTTCACCGCCTCGACTGCGAGTTCCAGCGCGCCGTCGGGGTTGAGGCCGAGCCAGAGCATACCGACGATGCAGACGGCGAGGGCGAACTTGGTCGGGAGTGAGACGGCGATGGGCGTCAGGTCCGTCGCCCCCTTGCTCCAGTAAATGGCCTTCACCACGTTGAAGTAGTAGTAGAGCGAGATGACCACGCCGACGACCGCGACGGCGAAGAGCCAGTAGTAGGCGTGCCAGCGGATGCCTTCGGCGATGACGGCCTTGAGCAGGAGGAATTTCCCGAAGAAGCCCGCGAGCGGCGGAATGCCGGCGAGCGAAACCATCGCGAGCGTAAGCGTGGTGGCCAGCAGCGGCGAACGCTGTGCGAGGCCGGCGAGCGATGCGATGTCCTCCGCGCCCGCCTCCCGCACGACGACGGCAATGACGGTGAACGCCGCGAGCACGGTGAAGAGGTAGCCCGCGAGGTAGTAGAGCACGGCGGACGAACCGGCCTTGTTCATAACTGCAAAGCCGTGCAGCAGGTAGCCCGCGCTGGCTATGCTGCTGTAGCCGAGCAGGCGCTTGAGGTTGCGCTGCGGGATGGCGCAGAGGCTGCCGTAGAGAATCGTCAGCGCGGCCATTGCCATGAGGAGCCTTTCCAAGTTGAAGGCAAGATCGGGAATCGCCGTGCCGAGCAACCGCATGAGCAGCACGACGCCGGCGGCCTTCGAGCCGACGGAGAGGAAGGCGGTCGTGGGCGTAGGCGAGCCTTGATACACGTCGGGAGCCCAAATCTGGAACGGCACGGCAGCCATCTTGAAGCCGAGGCCCACGAGCACGAGCAGGATGCCGGCGGTGAGGAGCGACTTGTGGCCGAGCGCGGCGTTGTTGGTGAGTTTGTCGGCCAACTCGTTGAAGTTCATCGTGCCGGTCGCGCCGAAGATGAGCGCGATACCATAGACGAGGAACCCGGACGAGAGCGCGCCGAGGATGAGATACTTGACGCCAGCTTCCAACGACTCGACGCGGCGGCGCAGGAAGCTCACGAGCACGTAGAAGGTGACGGTGATCAGCTCCAGCGAGACGAATAGCAGCATGAAGTCATTGGCCGACGCGGCGAACATCATGCCAGACAGCGCGAACAGGATGAGTGCGAAGAACTCGGATTGGCCGGCATCAAAGCGGTCACTGAACTCCGTGGCCATGACCAGCACGAGCAACGCGGCAAAGAGGAAGAAGCGCTTGAACCACAGCGCCAGGCCGTCGAGGACGTAGGCGTTGCCGAAGGCGTAGAGGGTTTCGCGTCCGTCGAAGGCGAAAAAGCTGTAGAGCAGCACGACCGCGACGCCGAGCACTGCGCCGTAGCCGAGCGTGCGGCGGTCCTTCGCAGGCGTGAAGAGGTCCTGCACCAGCACGACCAAGCCAAGGACGACCACGGCGAGTTCGAGGACAATGAGAGAGGCGTTCATCAGGAAAGAGTCGCGTGAGTTCGTGACGCGCTCCATGCAACAGGCCTTCGTCCGGCTGCGGATTTCAATTTGAGCGTCGTCGGTCATCGGCAAGATCATCTCGGCTGCACCGCGCGTTGCTTGGCCTCGCCGGCGGCTTTCTTCACGTCGCCGGGGCGGGCGGCTTTGTCGGCGGTCTTCGTCTC
>JBJTAU010000433.1:0-10448 GCA_046090965.1 Limisphaerales bacterium
ATGCCCGCCTCGCGCACCGGCTCACCGAAGCTTACACCCGCGTGACCGAGGAGGTCGGCAAGCTCATCGTCGGGCAGGAAGATGTCATCGAGCAGTTGCTCATCGCCGGCTTCGCGCGCAGTCATTGCCTGCTCGAGGGCGTGCCCGGCCTCGCCAAGACCTACATGGTCAAGACGCTGTCCGACGCGCTGCAACTCTCCTTCCGCCGCGTGCAGTTCACGCCGGACCTGATGCCCGCCGACATCACCGGCACCGACGTGATTCAGGAAGACCCCACCACCGGCCGGCGCAACCTCACCTTCCTCAAAGGCCCGCTCTTCGCGCAGATGATTCTCGCGGACGAAATCAACCGCTCGCCGCCCAAGACGCAGGCCGCGCTGCTCGAAGCCATGCAGGAACACAGCGTCACCGTCGGCGGGCGCACCTACAAGCTGGACCAGCCCTTCTTCGTGCTCGCCACGCAGAACCCGGTCGAGCAGGAGGGCACCTACCCGCTGCCCGAGGCGCAGAAAGACCGCTTCATGTTCCATGTGCGCGTGGACTACCCGACCCGCGAGCAGGAGCGCGAAATCATCAAGCGCACCACCAGCGCCTTCAGCGCGGACGTGGACCCCGTCGTCACCGGCGAGGAAGTCATCGCGATCCAGAAGACCGTCCGCAAGGTGCCCGTGCCCGACCACGTCACCGACTTCGTGCTCGACCTCGTGCGCCGCGCGCGGCCCACGGACGCCGACGCGCCGGCCTTCACCAAGGAACTCATCGCGTGGGGCCCCGGCCCGCGCGCGTGCCAGCAACTGGTGGTCGGCGGCAAGGTCCGCGCCGTGTTGCGCGGGCGCTTCCACGTCACCATCGAGGACATCGCAGCCCTCGCGTCTCCCGTGCTGCGCCACCGCCTCGTGCCCACGTTCAACGCCGAGGCTGAAGGCGTGAAGGTGGACGACATCATCCGCCGCGTGCTGAAGGAAACGCCCCGGCACGAGCCGAAGAAGGTGATCTGAGCTCAGCGCGCGAGACCGCGTCGCTTACTTCGGCGCGCCACCGCCGAGGAGCTTCATCATCGCCTCACGCATCATCTCGCGCGTGTCGGCGTATTTGCGCAGGTCACGCGGCAGCTCAAAGGTGGTGCTGGGCGGCGCGCCAAACCGGACGTTCGAGAAGAAGAGCGTGACTTGCGTGCCCTTGTCCGTGGTCTCGATGGCGATGGGAAAGTCGCGCAGGTCGGTCGCATTCCAAGTGGTGCCTTCCTGCGTCTTGCCCTGCGCGTCGGTGACGACGACGCGGTTCTTCACGCACGGGTGGCCGGCCAAAGATTCCTCGCCGACGCGGGTGGTTTCGAGCTTGAGGGCTTTGATCGCCTCGGCGGTTTGTTCCTCGCGGAGGGGCGTCTCGGCGTAGGCCTGCATGCCGGGATAGACGAGGTAGGTCAGCTTCTTGTCCGGGCGGGTCAGAATCACGAGCTGGCCCATGCCGGCGGCCTTGAGCGATTCCATCACCACAGGCGGCAGACGGCCGGCCTCGACCTTGGCGAGGTCGAGTTCGAGGCGTGACTGGCCGTCGCTGAAGGCGAGCTTGCCGGGCAGGAGGACGGTGTCGCCGCGCTCGCTCTTGGTGCCGATGTTCACGTCGGCCATGAAAGCCTTGTGTTCGCCTAGGAAGCGGAGCATCGCGCCGCTGGAGCCGACGCCGGGCTGGCCTTCCAGCCCGCGGCCGGGAAATTGCGCCGGGGCGGTGCAGGCGAAGGCCGCAAGACACAGCGGGAGAAGCAGGCGGGTGAGGGAGTTCATATGTTGACAGGCAGAGAAAGACCTTCCGGCGGAGTTGTCAACCAACTTGGGAAGTCAGTTGAGTCCGCTCGCGCGCTTGGCGCGGTCCAAAACTTTCGTGGCGACCGCACGGGCCTTCTCGGCCCCATTGCGGAGAAGCTGGCGGACGTGGTCGGGGTTCGCGGCGAGTTCCGCGCGCCGGGTGCGGGCGGCGGCGAAGTGCTGCCAGTAGTGCTCGAAGAGGGCTTTCTTCAAGTCGCCGTAGCCGAGGCCGCCGGCGCGCAGGCGATGCTCGAAGTCCGTCGCCACGTCAGCGGGCGCGACGAGCTTGAGGAGCTGGACGGCGAGGTTCTTGTCCGCGTCGGGCTTGGGCTCAGCGGGCGTGCGCGAGTCCATGACGATGCCCATGATCTTCTTCCGCGTGGCCTTCTCCTCACCGAAGATCTCGATGGTGTTGCCGTAGCTCTTGCTCATCTTCTGCCCGTCGAGGCCCGGCACGGCGGCGCCTTCCTCGCGGATGCGCGGCTCGGGGATGACGAAGGTCTGGCCGTATTGCTGGTTGAACTTGCCGGCAATGTCGCGCGTGACTTCGAGGTGCTGCTTCTGGTCCTTGCCGACGGGGACGACGTTCGAGTCGAACGCGAGGATGTCCGCCGCCATGAGCACGGGATAGGCGAAGAGGCCGTGGTTCACGGAGCCGACTTCGCCTTCGCCGAGCTTGGCGACCTTGTCCTTGAAGCTGTGGCAGCGTTCGAGCAGGCCCATCGGCGTGACGGTGGAGAGGAGCCACGCGAGTTCGGCGACTTCCGGCACGTCCGACTGCACCCAGAAGACACAGCGCGCCGGGTCGAGGCCGCAGGCGAGGAAATCCAGCGCCACGTCGAGCGTGTATTGACGGCGAAGCTTCGGGTCCGTGAGCGAGGTCATCGAGTGGTAGTTCGCAATGAAGTAAAACGCCTCGCCCTGCTGTTGCAGCTCGATGGCCGGGCGCATCGCGCCGAAGTAGTTGCCCAAGTGCAGCGCGCCGGAAGGCTGGATGCCCGTCAAGATTCGCATGACGCGGACGGTAGCAAGCGCGGCGGGAAGCTCAACGCCCAAGGTTCGGCGGTGCGGCGCGTTTACGAGGCGAGGAGCTGCTTCTCGAAGCAGACGAACAGCCCCTTGCGCATCGTCGCGGTCCCGGTGCGGCGGTAGCCGAGACGCTCGTAAAGCGCGCGCGCGGCGGGGTTCGCCGTGAAGCAATCGAGGTGGATGGCGCGGAAGCCCTGTGCCCGCGCGAGCGACTCGGCGTGGGCCATGAGCTGCTTGGCGAGGCCGCACCCCTGCGCCGCCGGATGCACCATCAGCCGATGCACCGCCGCCGCCGACTCGGACGGAACCGTCCACGCCATCTCTTGCCACAGCGGGTCGTGTGTGGTGTCCAGCGTGAAGCAGCCGAGGAGGTCGTTGCCCTCGCGCAGCACGTGCAGCGTGCCCGCCGCGAGGTCGCGGGCGAAGACCGCGGCGTCCGGATAAACCTCGTCCCACTGCTCAATGCCGTCCGCGCGCATCCGGGCGATGCAGGCGTCTTTCAGGGAGATGAGCTGCGGAAGATTGCGCGATTCTCCAGCAACGCACATAAGCCGATGCTCAATCGAACGTCACTACCTTGAGCCCCGTCTTCTCACGCACGGTGGCGGCCATGACTTCGAGTTCGGCTTTGGTCAGCTTGCCGCAGAAGGGCTCGGGCGTGGGGCGGGCGATGGTGTAGAGGTGGACTTCCTTGATCTGCGCGCCGTCGTGGACGAGTTCCTCGAGGCGGAAACAATACTCGGCCAGTTCCTCCGGCGGCATGGGCTGGCCGTGCAGCCTCAGGAAGAGGCTCTGGATGATGATGGGCCGCGCGCGCGCGGTGACGAGGAGGTTGTGCAGGATGCGGTCGAGGCGGACGGTGGTGCGGTTGACGAGCTTGTAGTAGCCCTCGGTGCCGGCGTCGAGCTTGGCCCAGACTTCGCCCTGGTTGGCGTCCATGATCTCCAAGCCGCGCTTCACGCTGCCGGTGTCCAGGCCGGCGGCGTCGGTGATGAGGACGAGCTTGGTGGCGGCGAGGCCCTCGGCGCGCTTCACCTCGGCGGCGACGCGCACGCACTCGTCGAAGTTGTGCAGCATGGTCGGCTCGCCGTCGCCACTGAAGGCGAGGTCGCGCGGCGTCTGCGTGAGGGTGGACGGCACTTCATCGAACTTCGGTTCGCGGGCGAGGCCGCCGTCGCGGGCGAAGTGGATCATCGCCGTGAGTTCCTCGCGGAGCTGCGTGAGGTCCACGACGGAGGTCTTGCCGGGCGTCTTGCGGTCCACCTCGCAATACACGCAATCGAAGTTGCAAACCTTGTCCGGGTTGAGGTTGATGCCGATGGAGAGGCCGCCGCTGCGCCGGGAGATGACGGGATAGACGTAGGTGAAGTCCCGGTAAACGCGCGTGTGGTCGCGCACGGCGGCAAGGGTGTTCGGAATGGCAGCGGGCGTCTCCGGCATGGGGGCAATGTAGGCGCGGGCAGGGACGGGGCAAGTCAGCAGTAATCAGTGTTCAGTGTTCAGTCTGGCGACAGGACGCCTGCCTCCAAGTGTTCGCGAGCATCTTCACTGAATGCTGGTTGCTGAACACTGCCCGCTCGCGTGGGCATCTGGCGCTGCATCCGCCGGCAGCGGGTCGGTCACGGCAGACCCTTGGGGCGGCGGGACGCCTTGGCGCAACGGCGGAGAACTGCCGCCACCCCATCACGGGTGAAATCAGTTTTCTGACGCGCCCATCCGCTGGGTCTCGGTATTTTCCCCCCGTTGCCTTTTCCCGGAGGGACGCGCAGTGTTCGGGCAGCACAAGCCAGTCGCGCGCGTTCGCGTCCTTGCCATGCGCCCGCTGCCGCCTCCGACCCGCGCACAACCACTGGTTGCCGCTTGCCTGTTGTTCGCCGCTGCCGCGTCGTCCGCGGCACCCGCGCCCAAGCTCACGCCCCAGCAGACCGATTTCTTCGAGAAGAAAATCCGGCCCGTGCTGGTGAAGGACTGCTACAAATGCCATTCCGCTGAAGGCGGGCGTATCAAGGGCGGCCTGCGTCTCGACACGCGCGATGGTCTGCTCAAGGGCGGCGATTCCGGCCCCGCCATCGTGCCGGGCAACCCCGATTCTAGCCTGCTCATCCGCGCCATCCGCTACCGCGACCGGAATCTCCAGATGCCGCCGGAGGACAAGAAGCTCCCCGCTGCACAAATCGCCGACCTCGAGGCGTGGGTCCGCATGGGCGCGCCCGACCCGCGCGCCGACGCCCCGAACAAATACGGCGCCGCCTCCACCGACCCGAAGCAGCACTGGAGTTTCCAGCCCATCTTCAAGCCCATCATCCCCGACTTCCGCAAGGACTGGACCCCGCTCGCGCGCAACGCGGTGGACAACTACGTCTTCGCCACGCTGGAGGCCAAGCAGCTCGCGCCCGCGCCGCGCGCGGACAAAGTCACGTTGATTCGCCGTGCGACGTTCAACCTCACCGGCCTGCCGCCGACGTTGGCCGAAGTGAATGAGTTCATCGCGGATGAATCACCGAACGCCTTCGAGAAAGTAGTGGACCGTCTGCTCGCCTCGCCACGCTATGGTGAGCGCTGGGGCCGGCACTGGCTCGACGTCGCGCGCTATGGCGACACCACGGGCCGGCGCAACAACAACCGCGGCGAGACGCGTTACCTCCACTCGCACACCTACCGCGACTGGGTCATTAAGTCGTTCAACGACGACCGCCCTTTCGATCAGTTCGCCAAGCTCCAAATCGCAGCGGACAGACTTGTGGAAGCGAACGACGACAACGCCAAACCCCAAACCCCAAACTCGAAACCTTCGCGCAGCGACCTCGCCGCGCTGGGCTTCATTACCCTCGGCCCGCGCCTGAACAACAACGGCGACGACCTGATTGACGACCGCATTGACGTGGTGATGAAGGGCTTTCAGGCCTTGAGCGTGACCTGCGCGCGTTGTCACGACCACAAGTTCGACCCCATCCCGACGAAGGATTACTACTCACTCCATGGCGTCTTCGCGAGCAGCACGGAGCCGCGCGAGGGCATCGAGCTGCCGGTCAGCAAGGACACGCCGGAGTTCAAGGAGTTCCAAAAAGCGATCACCGAGGCGGAGGGCGAGTTGAAGAAGTTTGACGACGGCCTGCGCGCGCGCGCCCGCGCGGAGCTCGTCGCGCGCATCAGCGACTACTTCAAGGCGCTCGCCGACTTCGCCAACCCGACGAACACCGCATCGCTGAACCAGTTCATGCAGCGGCGCAACTTGCTGCCTTCGGTCGCCGCCGGCTGGAATGACGCGCTCGACAAGGCGAAAGACCAACACGACCCAGTCCTCTCCATCTGGCACGAGTTCGCGCGGCTGCCGGCGAATGACTTTCTCAAGCAGGCCACGCCGATCGCGCTGCGGCTGCGCACGCCGGCCGCCACGAATGACACCGCCAAGCCGGTCAATCCGCTCGTCGCGCGCGCACTCGGTTCACCGCCCGGTTCCATCGCGGTCGTGGCGACGAACATGGCGCGGCTGTTCGCGGACGCGAACGCGCGCTGGTTTCAGATGGTCAGCCAGCACGCGGCCAAGACCCGCACGGGTGGCACGAACGCGCCACCCGCGCCCACTGCGCTGCCGGAGGCCGCGCAGGAGCAAATCCGCCGCATCATCTACGAGCCGGGTTCGCCCGCGTATCTGTTCACGGATGAGAAGGTCGAGGCTTCGCTGCGGCGTCTCCGCGACATGGGCCCGGTGCGCGACCAGCAGCAGCGCCTCACGCGCGCGGTAGACGATCTCCGCTCCAACCATCCCGGCGCACCGCCGCGTGCCGTTGTGCTCAATGACTCCCCGCAGTCGCGCGACAGCTACGTTTACATCAAGGGCAACCGCGGCAGCCGCGGCCCGAACGTCCCGCGCCAGTTCCTCGAAATCCTTTCCGGCGAGGGCCGCGAGCCGTTCCGCGACGGCAGCGGTCGCCTTGAACTCGCGAACCACATTGCCTCGCCCGACAACCCGCTCACCGCGCGCGTGATGGTGAACCGCGTGTGGCTGCACCAGTTCGGCGAGGGCATCGTGCGGACGGCGAACGACTTCGGCCTCCGCGCCGACCCGCCCACGCATCCCGAGTTGCTCGACTACCTCGCGTGGCAGTTCATGGAAGGCGGCTGGTCGGTGAAGAAGCTGCAGAAGCTCATCATGCTGTCGCACGCGTGGCAGCAGAGCAGCGAGGACAACCCGCGCTTTGCCCAGGTGGATCCGGAGAACCGCTGGCTCTGGCAGCAGAACCGGCGGCGGCTGGAGTTCGAGGCGCTGCGCGACACGGTGCTGCACATCGGCGGGAAGCTGAACTTCAAGATGGGCGGTCCCGGCGAACGCCTCGACCGGCCCGACAGCGACGGCGAGTATTCCGACCGCCGCAGCGTTTACGGGCTCGTGGACCGCGCGAACCTGCCGAACATGCTCGGCGCTTTTGACTTCGCGAATCCCGATATCAGCACCGGCCAGCGGAATCACACCATCGTCCCGCAGCAGGCGCTCTTCATGATGAACAGCCCGCTGGTCATCGAGCAGGCGCGCAACACCGTTCAACGCGGTGACTTGAAATCCCTGCCCACCGACGCCGACCGCGTGAAGATGCTTTACCGGCTCATCTACTCGCGCCAGCCGACGGACACGGAGCTGAAGCTCGCGCTCAATTATCTCTTCAGCGAGGTCTCCGCGCCCAAAGGGCCGCTGCCCGGCCAGCCGCCGTGGGAATATGGCTTGGGGAACGTGGATGCGCGCACGGGCCGGGTCGGCGCGTTCTGGCCGCTGCTTTACAGCCCGCAGTCGCGCTTCTACCAAGCCTCGGCACGCATCCCGGACGGGCGGACAGGTTACTTCCACCTGTCGGCCAACGGCGGGCATCCCGGTTTGATGATGACCCAGTCCGCCATCCGCCGCTGGACCGCGACGGATGACTTGCTCGTGAGCATCGAGGGCGCGCTCGCGCATACCGGGCAGAACAGCGACGGGGTGCAAGGCCAGATCGTTTACAGCGGCGCGGGCGTGCTCCTGCGCGGCGTGGCGATGCGTAATGAGGTCACGTTTGCCGTGCCGCGCCTGATGGTGAAAGCCGGCGAGACGATTGACTTCGTGGTGGACTGCCGCGCGGGTGGAGTAAACGACACGTTCACGTGGTCACCCATCATCAAGGAACTGGACCCGCAGCGGACGACCGCCACCGCCGCCGTCGCGACCGGCAAGCAATGGAATGCGCAGCGCGACTTCGCCGCCCCTGTGCGCGGCCAGCGGCTCTACCCGTGGGAGAAGCTCGCGCAAATCCTGCTGGAGACCACCGAGCTGACCTTCGTGAACTGACGCGATCAAGCCGCGGGCGGCGCGGCCGTTTACTTCCCGTTCTTCTTCGCCAGCGCGGCGGCGATGGTCTTCTCCAACTCCGAACCACGCAGGCCGCTCGAGGCGAGGACCACGCCGGTGTCCCCGTCCACGAGATATGCGGCGGGAATGGAGTGAATGTCGTAGAGCTTGGCGACTTCGGCGGACCAGAACTTGCCGTCGAAGACCTGCGGCCACGGCATGTTCTTGGCCTTCGTGAAGTCAGCGAGTTTCTTCTCATCGCCCGCGCGATCGAGGCTGATGCCAAGAATCTCGAAACCCTGCCCGTGGAATTTCTGGTAGGCCGCCGTCAGGTTCGGGAGCTCGCCGATGCACGGTCCGCACCACGTCGCCCAGAAGTCCAGCAGCACGATCTTGCCCTTGTAGCTCGCGGGGAAATCCACGTCCTTGCCGTCGGTCGTCTTCGCCTTGAAAACGGTGGCCGGCTTGCCGGCGGCAATCGCCACGGGCGCCTTCTTCTCGGCGACGGTCTTCACGGACTTCTGAATGCGGAACGATTCGCCTCCCGGTGTCATCCCGGCGATCTCGTAGGTCTGGCCGCCAATGTTGAATGGCTGGCGGACGTCGAAGGCCTCGTTGCGCGAGTCGAGTTTGCCGTCCTCGTTGGCATCGATGAACAGTTGCACGCCGGAGTCGGTTCCTTCCTTGCCCCGGAAATCACCCGTCGCGCGCCGGTCGGCGAGCAACGCCTTGTAAGTCTTGCCGGCGAGCGTGATCTCGCCCTCGCGCGCGTAGTCGGGATAGTGGAACAGATATTCCTTCTGGGCCGCGCGGGCTGGGTCGCGCTTGTCGAAGCGATACATCGCGATGGTCAGCGCGGCCGGCTCCTTGCCGAGCGGGATGGTCACCTGCGCACTGCCGGAGCACTGCCGGTAGGCAACCCCGTCCTTGCCATTCACGGCGCGGGCGCTCCAGACGGGCGCGGGATCGTCCGTCAAGTCGCCGTTGGCGTTGGCGTCCACGAACAGGCGCGAGGGCTTGTCGTCCGGCTCATCAAGCACGACAGCGATGGTGGTGGGCGCGTCGCTCGGTCCGAGCTTGAGCGTTCCAAACAGGGGCGCGGCGAGATCGGCGGGAAGCTTCTTGATGGCCTCGGGTTTCTCGGCCGAAAGCGCGAGCCGCAGCGGGTAATAACCGCCCATCTTGGCCATGCCACCGGAGGAAATGAGCTTGAGCTTCACGTCCTCGGCGAGGGCCAGCAGCGGCACGGCGGCGAGTAGGGCGAGCAAACGAGGTGTGGAAATGGTCGGATGGCAGCGGAGTTTTGGCTTCATGGTCGCAGGGTAATTGTCCGGCCCGGCCTGACAACAACTTCTTTGGATTGGTGGAGCGCGGCCTTCAGGCCGCAGAAATATCCACTGAAATTGTGGGAACGGGCGAATCCCATGGCACTTTCGATCTCCACCCTGTGGCGGCGTGAACGCCGCGCTCCAGCTCAAAATGGCGCCTCTTCGCCACCCTCGTTGGTCTCGCCCATGTCGCTGAAGTCCGTGCGCGGCACGGGCGGACGGAGGTTCCACTCTTCTCGCAGCTCCGGCGCGACTTCCGCGAGGAAGCGCGAGGGCTGCTGCATCATGTCGCCGCCGCCTTGCATGTAGCGCATCAGCGGGTGCGAGAGATACAGCTCGTCCTTCGCGCGCGTGACGGCCACATAGAAGAGCCGGCGCTCCTCCTCCTCGCCCTCGGGGTTGTCAATGGAGCGCGCGGAGGGGAAGAGGCCATCGCAGAGCATGATGACGAACACGACACGGAACTCGAGGCCCTTGGCTTGGTGGATCGTCGAGAGGCGGATGCGTTCGTGGTCGTCCTCGCGCGGCTGCTGGTCGTCGGTCTCCACGTTCGTGAGCAACGCGAGCTGCGTGAGGAAATCTTCCATCGTCGGAAACTGCCGCGCGAAGCTCGCGAGCTGCTCCAAGTCCTCGAGCCGTTGGCGAAAGTTCGGGTAAGTCACCTTCAAGTAATCTTCGTAGCCCGCCTCCAGCACGAGACGAATCATCGCGTCGGTCTTGGCGAGAATCTCCGGCGCGCCGAGTTGCGCGAGTGTGGCGGTGAACTGCGCCCACGCGGCGGCGGCTTTCTTGGGGACGGAACGGGAGCAGCCGGCCAACACTTCGGCAAGTGCGCGAGGTTCCGTCCCCAAGAAAGCCGCCGCCGCGTGGGCGCAGTTCACCGCCACACTCGCGCAACTCGGCGCGCCGGAGATTCTCGCCAAGACCGACGCGATGATTCGTCTCGTGCTGGAGGCGGGCTACGAAGAT
>JBJTAU010000434.1:0-16059 GCA_046090965.1 Limisphaerales bacterium
GATGGGCTTGGGCATCGGCGGCGTGGCGGTCGGGATGTTCCACCTGCTCACGCACGCGTTCTTCAAGGCGCTGCTCTTCCTCGGCTCCGGCTCCATCATCCACGGCTGCCACGAGGAGCAGGACATCCGGCGCATGGGCGGCATCAAGAAGTTCATGCCTGTGACCTTCGCGACCTACGCCATCGGCATGATGGCGCTGTCCGGCGTGCCTTTCTTCTTCAGCGGCTTCTGGTCAAAGGACGAAATCCTCCACGCCGCCTGGAATTACGGCCCGAGCAAAATCCCCTTCTTCCTCGGCCTCGGCGGCGCGTTCCTCACGGCCTTCTACATGACGCGGCAAATGTGCTTTGTCTTCGCCGGCAAGTATCGCGGTCACGGTGCAGACGCGCACCACGGCGAGAAGTCCGCTCACAGCCACGACCCGCACGAAAGCCCGTCCGTGATGACTTGGCCGCTCATCCTGCTCGCCGCGTGCGCGGTGCTGCTCGTCATCGTCGGCACGCCTGTCTGGCCGTGGTTGCCACACTACTTGGAGGGGCGAGAAGTTCACATCAGTCTCGCCGCGCTCTTCAACTCGGACGTGCTCCTGCTCTTGCTGACATCCATTGTCGTCGTCGCAGCGGGCATCGGGCTGGGCTGGTGGTATTACGGCCTGCTGCCGGCGGAGAAGGCCGACGAGACCGATCCGTTGGAACAGCAGTTCCCCGAGCAGTTCAGTTGGTCACGCGGGAAGTTCTTCGTGGACGAGCTCTACGCCGCGACTTTCGTGAAGTGGAACGCGCACCTCGGTGATCTCTGCCACGACCTCGACCGCCGCGTGCTCGACCTCCTCGTGTCCATCGTCGGCTGGGCCACGACCGGCTGCGCGCACGTCGCGAAGCTCTTCGATGAGTTCGTGGTGAACAAGCTGTTCGATGCCGGCTGCACTGAGGTTCGGCGCGGCGCGGAGGCGGCGTCGGAACTGCAAAGCGGCCAGATTCACCAATACCTCCGCAGCATCGGCCTCGCGCTCGGGCTGGTCGTCTTCATTCTCGCCGTGGGGTGCAACAAGTGAACGGCCTGCCGCTCATCTCGATTCTGACCTTCCTGCCGCTGGTGGGCGCGGCGCTGGTCTTTGGCGTTGACCGCGAGCGGCGACAGCTTGCCCGCGGCGTCACGCTGGCCGCGAACCTCCTCGCGCTCGGCGTCGTCGCCGCGCTGTGGGTGAACGCCAACCCGGCCGACGGCGCGATGCAGTTCGTCGAGCGGCACGTGTGGATTCCCACGCTTGGCGTCGAGTATCACGTCGGCCTCGACGGCCTCGGCCTCGTGATGCTGATGCTCGCGGCGCTGGTGATTCCCATGGCTGTGCTCGCCTCCGAGAAGATCGAGGAAAACGTCCCGCTCTACTGCGGGCTGTTCCTGTTCCTGCAAGGCGGCCTGTTCGGCGCGTTCACGGCACTGAACTTCTTCCACTGGTTTCTGTTCTGGGAACTCAGCCTCATCCCCGCGTTCTTCCTCATCAAGCTCTGGGGCGGTCCGCAGCGGTCGGATGCTGCGCTTCAGTTCTTCGTTTACACCATGGTCGGCAGCATCGCGCTGCTGCTGGCGTTCCTCGGGCTGTTCCTCGCCACCGGCACGTTCGACTTCACCAAGCTCGCCGAGCTGGCCCGCACCAAGGCTCTCGGGCCGCTGGTGCAGACGAAGTTCGCATGGCTTGGCTGGGGCAACGGCACGGCGTATCTCGTCCTCTTCATCGGCGCGCTGCTAGGCTTCGCGGTGAAGGTGCCGCTGTGGCCGTTCCACACCTGGCTGCCGTTGACCTACTCGGAAGCGCCGTCGCCCGTCTCGATGGCGCTGACCGGCGTGATGTCCAAGCTCGGCGTGTATGGCTTCGTGCGGCTGCTGCTGCCCATCTTCCCCGAGCCGATGCAGGCGCTGCTCACGCCGCTGCTGTGGCTGGCGGTGGCGACCATCGTCCTCTCCACCTTCGCCGCGCTCGCCCAGCGCGACCTCAAGCGCATCCTCGCCTACTCGTCCATCAACCACCTCGGCTACTGCCTGCTCGGTGTCTTCGCGGCGGCGAGCGTGACCGGCACCGCGCTCGACCGCACGGCAGCGCTCAACGGCGTGGTGCTTCAGATGTTCAACCACGGCATCACCGCGAGCTTGCTCTTCTGCTTCGTCGCCTTCCTCGAAGACCGCAGCAACGGCGCGCGCGGCCTCGAGGACTTCGGCGGCTTGCGGAAAGTCGCGCCCATCTTCTGCGGGCTGATGGGCCTCGCGCTGTTCTCGTCGCTGGGCTTGCCGGGCTTGAACGGCTTCATCGGCGAGTTCCTCATCTTCAAGGGCGTCTTCCCGCTCGTGCCGTGGGCCGCAGTGCTCGCGCTGCCGGGCTTGCTCGTCACGGCGATTTTCATCCTGACCGTCATCCAGAAAGTCTGGTGCGGCCCGCTCAACGAGAAGTGGGCGCGCTTCGCCGACCTGACCTACAATGAGGGCGCGGTGGTCTTCCCCGCGACGCTGCTGATGTTCGCGCTCGGCGTGTGGCCGCAGTTCGTCATCGCGGTCATCAACCCGACCGTCGCGCACTGGGTGCGGCAGTTGCCCTTCTGAGCCATGCTCGCCTGGACCATTTACCTTTCCTTCGCCGGCGCGCTCGCGTGCCTGCTGACGCCGCGCGACAACCCGCGCGCGACGCGGGCGGTGGCCATTGGCACAGCGTTGGCCGGATTGTTCTGCGGGCTGGCGGGTGCGCTTCAGTTCAAGCCGGAGAACGGCCTCGAAGTCGTCGCGTTCGCGCACTGGATTCCGGCGCTGGGCATTGATTATTCGCTCGCGGCGGATGGCATCAGCGTGACGCTCGTGCTGCTCACGGGCATTGCAGCGGTCGCGGGCGTGCTGTTCTCGTGGAACGTGCAGCACCGCACCAACGAGTTCTTCGCCTTCTTCTTCGCGCTCATCGGCGGTGTCTATGGCGTGTTCCTCAGCCTCGACCTGTTCCTGCTATTCGTGTTCTACGAGATCGCCATCGTGCCGAAATACTTCCTCATCGCGATCTGGGGTTCGACCCGGCGCGACTACGCGGCGATGAAGCTCGCGCTCTATTCGTTCATCGGCAGCGGCATGGTGCTCATCGGGATGCTCGCGGCTTACGCGGTGGCCGGTTCCGCCGGTCAGGTGCCGGGGTTTGAGGTCCGCAGCTTTGATTTGATGACGCTGGCTCAGGTGCCTTTCCCGGCGGACTTCCAGCGCTGGGCGTTTCCGCTGGTCTTCGTGGGCTTTGCGATTCTCGCGGGCATGTGGCCGTTCCATACTTGGGCGCCGACCGGTCACTCCGCCGCGCCGACCGCCGCCTCGATGCTGCTGGCCGGGGTGGTGATGAAACTGGGCGCTTACGGTTGCCTGCGCGTGGCGATGACGCTCTTCCCCGAGGGCCTGAAGATGTGGCAGCACGAACTCGCCGCGCTCGCCGTCACCGGCATCGTCTATGGCGCGCTCGTGGCGCTGGTGCAGAAGGACTTCAAGTTCGTCATCGGCTATTCGAGCGTGAGCCACATGGGCTTCGTGCTGCTCGGCCTCGTGACGCTCAACGAAATCGGCTGGAGCGGCGCGGTGTTGCAGATGTTCTCACACGGCGTGATCGCGGGACTGCTGTTCGGCGTCGTCGGCCGCATGGTCTATGACCGCGCGCACACGCGGGAGCTGGAAGCGCTCGAAGGCATGGGCCTGCTGAAGGCGATGCCGTTCGCCGCCGTGACGTTCGTCATCGCGGGCTTCGCCTCGATGGGCATGCCGGGCTTCAGCGGCTTCGCGGCGGAGTTGCAAGTGCTCGTCGGTGCATGGCAGGCGTTTCCCAAGCTCGCCATCCTCGCGGGCGTGGGCATCGTGATTGGCGTGGTCTATACGCTGAAGACGACGGCGAAGGTCTTCTTCCCCGACAAGTCCGTCGCCGAGGACGCGCAACACGACGACCACGAGCTGGAACCCATTTCCGTCCAGGAACGCCTCGGCGCGGCGCTCCTCATCTTCTGCACGGTCATCATCGGTTTGCACCCGCGGCTGCTGCTCGACCTCATCGTGCCCAGTTTCAAGTCCCCGCTCTTTGACGGGCTGCGAAAGGCGGTGGGCCTGTGAACACCGCCGATTACTTCGCCCTGTTCTCCGCGCTCGCACCGGAAATCATCGTGGTGCTCACCGCGCTGCTCGTGCTGGCCGCGGATCTCCTCGGATTGCAGGACACGCCGCGCAGCTACCGCATGAGCATCGCGGCGGGACTGACGACCGTCGGCTGCGCGGGCGCGGCGGGCTGGATGTTCCTCAATCCGACCGTCGGCAACTGGCATGGCGGGATGTTCGTCATCGACCCGCTCAACGAGGTGGTCAAGGCCGTCATTCTCCTGCTCACGGTGTTGACCGCGATGCTCTCGGTGGAAGCGAAATTCACACGGCACGTGGGCGAATACTTCGCCCTGCTGCTGCTGGCCACCGTCGGCATGATGGTGCTGGCGAGCACCGAGGACCTGCTGATGATTTTCGCGTCGCTCGAGCTGGTCAGCCTCTCGCTCTACATCCTCGTCGCGTTCGACAAGTCCAGCCGCGCATCGGCTGAGGCGGCGCTGAAATACTTCCTCTTCGGCGGGATGAGCGCGGCGTTCCTGCTCTTCGGCTTCAGCCTGCTCTACGGCCTGACCGGCACCACGCACGTGCCGCGCATGGCCTACAAGATTTTCACGCTCGGGCCCGACCCGCTGGCGAGCGTGGCGCTGGTGATGGTCGTCATCGGGTTCGGCTTCAAGGTCGCGGCGGTGCCGTTCCACCTGTGGTCGCCGGATGCGTATCAGGGGGCACCGCTGCCGTGTGCGGCGTTCATCGCCAGCGGCTCGAAGGTCGCGAGCTTCTTCGTCTTCGCCAAGGTCATCCTGCTCGGCTTCAGCCAGCTTGGCTGGGGCAACGACAACGCGGCCGCCAGTGGCTGGATCCCGCTGCTCTCCATCGTGGCGGCGGCCTCGATGGTGCTGGGCAACCTCGCCGCGATCCGGCAGACCAGCGTGCGGCGGCTGCTGGCTTACTCCGCCATCGCGCACGCGGGCTACATGCTCGTGGGCTTCCTCGCGTTGGGCAGCGAGGCCTTCGCGTCCTTGCTCTTCTACGTGGCGACCTACGCGCTGACGACGGTGGGCGCGTTCGGAGTGCTGGGCGTCGTGGAGGCGCAGGTGGGCGGCGACTCGCTCAAGGACTTCGCTGGCCTCGCGCGCCGCGCGCCGGTGCTGGCGGCTTGCCTGATGATTTTCCTGCTTTCGCTCGCCGGCATCCCGCCGCTCGCGGGCTTCTTCGGCAAGTTCTACCTCTTCGCTGCGGCGCTTAAGAACGAGGCCCAGAGCTTGCCGTTTCTCTGGCTCGTCGCGCTCGGCATCGCGATGAGCTGCGTGTCGCTCTACTACTACCTGCAAGTGCTCAAGCAGGCCTTCGTCGTCGAGGCCGACGCGAACGCCCGCCCGCTCGCAGTGTCGTTCCTCGGTCACGCCGTCCCGGTGCTGATCGCGGCGGCAGTGGTGCTGCTGGGCTGCATGCCCGGCTGGCTGCTGGACACGCTGCACCAAGCCATCGGCAGTTGGGGGTGGTGAGGCATCGCGGCGCAGAGGCGGGCGGACGCAGCGGAGTGCCCTTGGCGCTGATCTGCACCCGGCCTGTCTATGTGGTGCGAACGATCCTCCCGCATCCCAAGCTTGACCCTCCCCCTGCCCATCGCCACTTTCGCGCGTGCACAGGAAGTCACGTTGCTCCCTGCTCGCCGCCTTCGCCCTTTTGCCGCTTGCCGCACTCGCAGCGGACCCCGAAAAGGCCGTCGTCCAGATTTTCACCTTCAGTCAGGAGGCGGATTGGGATGAGCCGTGGAAGTTTGGCCCGCTGCGCCGCAGCAGCGGCACCGGCTTCATCATCAAAGGCCGCCGCATCATGACGAACGCCCACGTCGTGAGCTGGGCGCGGCAGCTCCTGGTGAAGCGCTACCAAGACCCGCGCCCTTACCTTGCGCGCGTCGTGTTCGTCGGGCATGACTGCGACCTTGCGCTGCTGGAGGTCGAGGACTCGCAGTTCTACAACGGCGTCGAGCCGCTGGAGTTCGGCACGCTGCCGAAAGTGCGTTCCACCGTTGTCACCTACGGCTACCCGGCGGGCGGCGAGCAGATTTCCTACACGCGCGGGGTGGTCTCGCGCATCGAGTTGCAGACCTACGCGCACATCGGCAACCGCTCGTTGCTCGGCGTGCAAACGGATGCAGCCATCAATCCCGGCAACTCGGGCGGGCCGGTGATCCAGGACGACAAGGTCATCGGCGTCGCGTTTCAGGGAATGCCCGGGCTCGAGAACGCCGGCTTCTTCATCCCGCCGCCGGTCATCAACCACTTCCTCGAAGACATTCAGGACGGCAAATACGACGGCTTCCCCAGCGCCGGCGTCCGCACCGCGCCGCTGCAAAACGCCGCCTACCGCCGCAAGCTCAAGCTGCCCGAAAACGACCTTGGCGTGCGCGTGGACTCGGTGCTGCCCGGCACCCCGGCCGAGAAGATCCTGCGGGCCGACGACGTGATCTTGCAGGTCGGCAAGCACGAGGTCGGCAGCGACGGCACCATCATCTACGAAGGCAACCGCATGGCGCTCGCGATGGCGGTGCAGGAGATGCAGCACGGTCAGAGCCTGCCGATGAAAATCTGGCGTGATGGCAAGGAGCAGTCCCTCGCCGTGCCCGTCGAGGTCAGCGCCACCGACAAGGTGCTCGGCAACCAATACGATTTGCCACCGCGCTACTTCGTCTATGCCGGACTGGTCTTCACGCCGTTGAGTCTCGACTACCTGAAGACCTTCGGCCGGAGCTGGTCCGATACCGCCGGAGCGGAGCTGACTTACGAACTGTTCTACCGCCGGCACGAGGCACCGCAGACGCTGCGTTCCGAGCCCATCGTGCTTTCCATGGTGCTGGCCGACGAGGTGAACGCGAACTTCCGCGTGAAGGGCCGGGCGTTGGTGGACAAGATCAACGGCGTCCGCATCGAGCGGATGGAGGACGTGATCCGCGCCTTCGAGTCGCCCAGCAACGGCCAGCACGTCGTCGAGTTCATGCCCAAGAACACCATCGAGTGTCTGGAGCGCGCCGAGGCGGACAAGGCCAACGCGAACATCCTCAAGACCTACGGCATCCAGAAGGATCGGCGCCTCTGAGCCGTCCGAGCCGCCTCACCGCTTTCCCGAATGACCTCACGATTCCCTGCCATGCGCCTATTGTTCGCCGCTCTTGCTCTGCTAGTCCCCGTCTCGCCGCTCTCCGCCGCCCCCGTTGGGAGCGAATGGGAAAGTTCCCTCGTCTATCTCGAAGTCACCCGCAAGGCCTACGAAGTCTTCCAGCCGTGGACACCGAAGGTGCGCACGGTTCAGAAGAACGGCCTCGTTATCAGCCCGCGCGAAATCCTCACCACGGCCGAGGAACTCTCCGACCGCACGCTCATCCGCGTGCAGAAGGGCGGCCGGGGCAAATGGTGGAACGCCGAGGTCACGTGGATCGACTACCACGCGAATCTCGCCGTGCTCACTTCGCCGGATGCGACCTTGTGGGCCGGCCTGAAGCCCGCCGCGTTTGTCACCGGCAAGCCGCCGAAGGAAGGGCTGCAAATCGTCCGCTGGCGCAACGGCAATCTCGAGACGCGCAAGGCCGAGTTCAACCAGTTCATCGTCGAGGACGCGCGGCTCTCATTCATTCAGCATCTCCAACTCGAAGCCAGCACCGAGATGCAGGGCGTCGGCTGGGCCGAGCCGCTCGTGGCCGGCGGCAAAGTCGCCGGCCTCGCGACCGGTCAGGGCGGCAACAACGCGCGCTTCCTGCCGGCTTCCTTCATCGAGCCGATTTTCACCGCGCGCAAAGCCGGCAAATATCCGGGCCTCGGCTACTTCCCCTTCACGTGGACGCCGGTGGAAAATCCTTCGACCTTCAAGTTCCTCAAACTTCCCGGCGACCCGCGCGGCGCGCTCGTGGTGGACGTGCCCAAGACGCCCGCCCTTGAGCCGAACCTCAAGCCGCGCGACCTCATCATCTCCGTGGACGGCTTCGACGTGGACAACCAAGGCTATTACAAGGACCCCGACTACGGACAGCTCATCGTCGAAAACCTCGGCTCGCGCCGGAAGTTCGCCGGCGATGTGGTGAAGATGAAAGTCTGGCGCGACGGCGCGCAGGTATCCGTGGACTACAAGCTGCCCAAGCTCGACTACTCGGTGAAACTGCTGGCCGAGCAAACTTTCGACCAGGCTCCGGAATACTTCATCGCTGGCGGACTGGTTTTCCAACCGCTGAACATCCCGCTGCTGCGCGGCTTCGGCGACGATTGGAAACGCCGCGCGCCGTTCCGCCTCGTGCACTTCGCGGGCGAAGCGCCCAGCGCCGAACGCAGCGGCCTCGTCGCGCTCACCAGCGTGCTGCCCGACCCCTACGTCGTCGGCTATCAGGACGCGCGACTGCTCCTCGTGGACACCATCAACGGGAAGAAGATCAGCCGCGTGGCCGACGTGCAGGCCGCGTTGCAGCAGTCGCCCGACGGCTTCCACACCATCGAGTTCCTGCGTGGCGACAACCTCCGCCGCATTGTCCTCGACGCGGCGCAGATGGAAGCCGCCACCAAGCGCATCCTCGAGCGTTACCGCATCCCCGCCGCGAGCAACGTCGCGGCCAAGTGACGCCAGCCCAACCACTCTTCGTCTGTCAGACCGAACTTTGCCTATGCCAAACGCCCACCGATTCCTGCTCTGCGCCGTCCTTACTCTGTCGGCGCTCGCCCTGCCCGCTGCTGACGCACCCAAGCTTCCCGCCGGCTACAAGCTGCTTTACGAGCAGGACTTCACCAAGCCCGGCGCGCTGAAAGACTTCGTCTTCTCCGATCCGGCCGCGTGGCGGCTGGCGAAGGAGAAGGACAAGCCCGCACTGGAGTTGCACAAGCAGAGCGCCTACAAGCCCGAGCACCGTTCCCCGCTGAACATCGCGCTCATCGCGGACAAGGTCTTTGGCGACTTCGTGCTGGAGGTCGAACTCCTCTCGACCAAGAAACCCTACCCGCACCAGGACATGTGCCTCTTCTTCGGCTTCGTCGGGCCCATGGAATATTACTACAACCACATCGCCGTCGGGGCCGATCCCAATGCCCACAACGTCTTCATCGTGAACCACGCGCCGCGGAAGAACTTCGCGAAGGAGACCACCAAGGGCATCACCTGGGGCGAGCGCGAGTGGCACAAGATTCGCGCCGAGCGCGACACGCAAGCCGGCACCTACAAGGTTTTCTTCGACGACTTCTCCAAGCCCATCATGCTCGCGGAGGACAAGACCTTCGTGAAAGGTCACATCGGTTTCGGTTCCTTCGACGACGTGGGCATGGTGGCGAACATCAAGATTTGGGGACCGGGCGCGGAGACGAAGCGTGCCGAGTTTTTCAAGAAGGCGGAATGAAGTGCAGGCCCGGCTTGCGCAGCCTCGATCACAAACCTAGAGTCGCACCATGAAGACCATCCACGCAGTGTTTCAAAACGACGGCGAATGGTTCATAGCCCGGTGCCTGGACTTCCCGGTGACGACGCAGGGCAAGACTTTGGCAGCCGCCCGGAAAAACCTTCAGGAGGCGGTTGAACTGTATCTTGAAACTTGGGGCGACACCGCCCGCCGCAAGCCACTGAAGGAAGTTTATCTCACTCAACTGGAAGTAGCCGCATGAGTCGGCACCTTCCCGCCGTTTCAGGCCGGCAACTCCAGCGGGCGCTACAACGTGCGGGGTTTGTGGTGCTCCGACAGAAGGGCAGCCACGTCTCAATGGAGAAGCGCACGTCCGACCGCTCATGGCGAACGGTGGTGCCGATGCACCGCGAAATTCGACCGGGAACTTTGAGCGACATTCTCAACCAGACTGGGTTGAGCAAGGAAGAGCTGGCGGAATTACTCTGAACACCATGCAACGCATCCTCCGAGACCAAGCCCGCAAGTTCGCGCTCGACTGGCGCGAGGAACCGCAGCTCCGCGTCCAGCTGGGCGAGACGTTCGAGATCGAGACGTGGGACGCCTCCAGCGGCTTCTTCAAGACCGAGGCGGACAAGGCCATTCCCGGCAACCGCCCCGGCTTCGACCGCATCCCGGCGATGGCGAATCCCGTCGGCGGCCCGGTGTATGTGGAGGGCGCGGAGCGGGGCGACACGCTCGTGGTCCACATCGAGGACATCCTCGTGGCGGACTACTCGTGGATTGCCATCGGGCCGCGACGCGGGCCGCTGGGCGAGTCAACCCGCTGGCCAGAGTTGAGCGGGGATTACACCACGAAGATTCTGCGCCACACGCCCGGCCCCAGCGGCACGATGCGCGACGGGACGGTGCATTTCAGCGATCGCATCTCGTGGCCGGTCACGCCCTTCATCGGCACGCTGGGCACCGCGCCGGACCGCGAAGTGTGCACGAGCATTGACGGGCAGGGCGAGTGGGGCGGAAACCTCGACATCCGCGACGTGGCGGTGGGCAACAAGATTTACCTACCGGTGCACCACGCGGGCGCGCGCTTCTACCTCGGTGATGTTCACGCGAGCCAGGGCGACACCGAGTTCACCGGCACGGCGGCGGAGACGTGCTCGACAGTGCGGCTGCGCTTCGAGGTGCTGAAGGGCAAGAAGCTGCCGTGGATGCGCATTGAGAAGCCCGACGCGCTCATCGCCCTGCACGCCGCAAAGCCGCTGGAGGAGGCGGTGAAGACGGCGACGTTCCACCTGATGGACTGGCTCATCCGCGAGCACAACTTCACGCCCACGGACGCCTACTGCCTCGTGAGCACCTGCCCGGACTTCCGCATCAACGTGTATCAGATGTGCAACATCGGGAAGCTCGCCTACGTGGCGGGCGCGGAGATTCCGAAGCGGTATCTGTAGCCGCGAAAGGGCGCAGAGAACACAAACGGGAGGCGAAGGGAAAACGTCCAACGCTCAACTTCCAACTTTCAACGTCCAGAGGGAGGGACTTGCGCGAGTTGAATGTTGAGCGTTGGAATTTGGGCGTTGAAAGATTTTCCCTTGAGTTCTTTGTGCCCTTTCGCGGCAAAAAGCCCCGTCTCAACTTCGCTTCGCCATCACCGAGCGGGCTTTCTCCAGAATCTTCCGTTCGCGCTCCGTCAGGCTGTGGATGCCGTGAGCCGAAATCTTGTCGAGGATAGGATCCACTTCCTTGCTGATGAAATCGTCGGTCAGGGGTTCCTCGGCGGCGGGGCTGCGCAGTTCAAAGCCCGCGACGCCGGCGGCTCCGCGCTTGGCAGCCTTGGGTTTGCGCTTAAACCAGTTCTCCCACGGCAGCGCCACGTAGTCGCGGTGCCAGCCGAGACGGACAAATTGCATCCCCATCAGCAGCCCGCCGAGATGCGCCGCGTGCGCCACGCCGCCCTGCCGCTCCGTGGGGACCAAGGTGACGAAAGCCTCAATCGCCACGTAAATCCAGAAGAGCGTCCGCGCCTTGATGGGGAGAATGAAGTTCCAGCGGACTTCCGACTCGGCTTCCAGCCAGGCGAACACCGCGAACAGCCCCGACACGCCTGCCGACGCACCGACGACCGCCGGCCCGAAGACCCTGGGCAGCGCCAGCATGCGCGCGCCTTGCCGCAGCGCGCCGGCGGCACCGGTGATCAAGAAGACGGCGGCGAAGCGGTGCCGTCCCAGCGAAAACTCCACCCAGCGCCCAAAGAACCAGAGCGCAATCCCGTTGAAGAGCAGGTGCAGGAAATCCGCGTGGAGAAACTGAAACGTGAAAAGCTGCCACACATGGCCGCTCTGCAAGCCGGTGGTGGTCATCGCCAGCCACCGCTCGACGGGCGACTTGAGATAGACGTCGTTGATGCACTGGAGCGCGAAGCAGACGACGAGGGCGATGAGCAGCTTGACCGACCACGGCAACGGTTCGCGGCGTGAGCCGTCGCGCATGTAATCCCGGTCGTCAAGCACGCGCGCAACCTAGCGACGGCCAGCGCGCAATTCAACGGGGGAATTCTCCGGCCAGAATTGCTCGCGCACCCGCAAGAGAAAGCCAGCCCTTGCCAAGGCCAGTGTAGTGCGATCCGCCGGCCACGCCCACTTTGCCGCCGTGAGTTTAAGCGTGCTTCGCCCGCCGCTCCGGCCTGCGGAAGGTTTCCGCAGGAAGCCGGACCTTGGGCGGGGCCGGCAAACCAACCGCCTGGGGCGGCAATGAAAGAACTACCATGAAAATCAAACCTTCCAACGGTGGGGTGGTCGTCGAGCTCGGGGCGAAGGAAGCCGGTCTGGCCGGCGAAACGCCGTCGCCTTTCAGCATCAAGCGGATTCTTGTGCCGGTGGATTTCTCTGACTGTTCGCGCAAGGCCCTGCGTTACGCGATCCCCTTTGCGAAGCAGTTCGGGGCCGAACTCACGCTGCTCTTCGTCACGCAAATCAACTATGCGGTCGGGGAGTTCGGCATGGTGGACACGCCGTTGATGGAGGGCCAGGTGCGCGAGGCGGCGGAGAAGGCGATGGCGAAGCTGTTGCGCGAGGAGGTAGGCGAGGCCGTGCCCGCCACCCAGCAGACCCGCATCGGCCGGCCCGCCTCGGAAATCGCGGCGGCGGCGAAGGAACTCGACGCCGACCTCATCATCATCTCCACGCACGGCCACACGGGCCTGAAGCACGTGTTCCTGGGCAGCGTGACGGAGAATGTCGCGCGCATCGCGCCGTGTCCGGTGCTGGTGGTGCGCGAGGAGGAGCACGAATTCCTGCGCCCCTGAACGCGACAAGCAACTCTCAACGCCATGCTCACCGTGGAACCGCCCGCCCCTCGCCAGCCGCCCAGCGCACGCGCTGCGGCCCGGCCAGCTGGCACCGCCTTTGGCACGCCGCGCGAGTTCCTCGGCAACCGCTTCGTTTATGCCGTGGTGTCGCCGCGTGCACGCGGGTTGTCCCTCGGCGTGAATCTCAACCCCGACCAGGAGTGCAACTTCGACTGCATTTACTGCGAAGTGGACCGGCGCGCCCACTGTCGGGCGATGCAGTTGGATGTGGACGCGATGGCTGGTGAATTGGGCCGCACGCTGGCCCTAGTGGATTCAGGGCGACTGGTGGAGACGCTGAGCTTTCAAGGCCTGCCAGCGGACTTGCTCCAGCTCCGTCAGGTCAATCTGAGCGGTGATGGAGAGCCAACGCTTTGCCCCCTCTTCCTCGAGGTCGTCCAAGCGGTCTTGCACGTCAGAGCCCGCAGTGGACTGCCATTCTTCAAAATCGTCCTGATCACCAACGCCACCGGACTGGACCGCCCAGCAGTGGCTGAGGGCATCCGCAGCCTCACCGCCCGCGACGAGGTCTGGGCCAAGCTCGACGCGGGCACGCAAGCCTGGATGGAGCGCATCAACCGGCCCACGGTGGTGCTCGACAAGGTGCTTGCGAACATCCTTGCACTCGCCCGGCAGCGGCCGGTCGTGATTCAAAGCCTGTTTCCGCTCATTCATGGGCAGAAGCCGCCGGATCCGGAGATTCGCGAATACGCGCTCCGGCTCAAGGAGCTCAAGGAGGCAGGAGCAAACCTTCCCCTGGTGCAAATCTACTCGGCCACCCGCCCCACGCCCCACTCCGAGTGCGGCCATCTCCCGCTGCGCAGCCTCGCGCGCATCGCGCAGGTCGTGCGCGACACGGCCGGCCTGCGGGCGGAGGTATTCTAAGCCAAGCACATTCCAGCCAACCTCGGGCAGACGCGTGCCCAAGCGAACGCTTGCATTCGCCATGGGGCTGCCGAAAACTCCGTCCATGAATCCGCCTTCCGCCGCTTCCCGCCGGGACTTTGTCGCGCTCGGTGCGCTTGCCACCGCCGGTTTCAACATGGTGCAGGACGCCCTCTGCGCCGAGCGCAACCCGGCCGTCACTGTCGCCGACAAAACCAGTTCCATCCGCATCACCGGCTACAAGCATTGGTGGATCGGCCCGATTCTCTACATCCGCATCGACACCAACCACGGCGTCAGCGGCTGGGGCGAGATCAAGGGCACGGACATCCGCGTTGCCATCACGCTGATGGCCTCGCTCTTCGAACTGCTCAAGGACGAGAATCCCACACGTATCGAGCATCTCTGGCAGAAACTCTACCGCGCGCACCGCGACATCCGCGGCGGACCGTTCATGACCCACGTCATCGCGGGCATTGACATCGCGCTGTGGGATCTCGCCGGCAAGCTCTGGGGCGTGCCCGTTTACAGCCTGCTCGGCGGCCCAGTGCGCGACCGCATCCGCGTGTATCACACGGCCAAGGCGCTCAAAGTGCCGCCCCACGGCATCTACGAGCACTCCGGTTCGCCCGCCGACATTCAGCGCATGGTCAAAGCCATCGCCGACGCGCGGGAAAAGGTCGGCCCCGACGGCGTCGTCATGTTCGACGCGCACTGCGCCGTGCCGCCCGCCACGCTCATGCAACTCGCCGCCGCACTGAAGCCCTACGATCTGCTCTTCATCGAGGAACCCGCCGTGCCGGGGAACATCGAGGTCTTCAAGCGCCTCAAGCAGGCCATCAACATTCCCCTCGCCGCCGGCGAGCGCGACCGCACGATCTGGGGCTTCATTCCGTATTTGCAGGAACGCTGCCTCGACATTTTGCAACCCGACTGCTGCCACACCGGCGGCATTTCCCAGATGCGCAAGATCGCCGCGCTGGCCGAGACCTACATGACGCCGCTCGCGCCGCATTGCACCGCGAGCAACCTCGGCATCTCCGCCAGCATCCACGCCATCGCGGCCACGGCGCTCTTCCTCATCCACGAATTCTACCCGACGAACTTCGGCTTCAATCCGAAAGGCATCGCCACGATGGACTGGCAGGTGGACAAGGAAGGCTACGTCGCGCTGCCGCAAGGCCCCGGCCTCGGCGTCGAGATGGTCGAAGCCGTCCTCGACGAAGCCGCAAAGAAGCCGCAGAGCTACAAATGGCCCGGGGCGAAGCTCAAGGACGGATCCATCGCGGACTATTGAAGCGCCGGCCTTGCATTCCGTCTGAACCTTCGCTGAAATCATTGCGCACATGAAACTGACCACGACCATCTTCGCCGTTGCCGCGTTGAGCACCGCGACTTCCTTCGCCGCCGCCAAGCCCGACTTCGCCAAGGACATCGGCCCCCTCCTCGCCAAGAACTGCATCGAGTGCCACGGGCCGGAGAAACAAAAAGGCAAGTTGCGGCTCGACTCGAAAGAAGCCGCCTTCAAGGGCGGCGACAGCGGCCTCGCCGGCGTCGTCCCGGGCAAGTCCGCCGACAGTCGCCTCTACAAGGTCATCACCCTCCCCAAGGGTCACGACGATGTGATGCCGCCCAAGGGCGAACCGCTCTCCAAGGCCACCACCGATCTCATCAAAGCGTGGATCGACGCCGGCGCAGACTGGCCGTCCGGCCTGAAGCTCACCGCCACCGGCGGGGCTGCCGGCGGCAAAAAGGAAGTTGACCTCGGCCCCGGCCCCAAGCCCACCGCCGCCGAGACGAAGGCCGTCGCCGAACTCGCCAAGGCCGGCATCACCGCGCGCGAAATCGCGCAGGGCAGCAACTGGCGCTACATCAACCTCCGCGTCGTCGGCAAGAAGTTCGACGCCAAGACGTGGGACCAGATCAAGGACGTGAGCAACCTCCTCGAGTTGAACGCCGCCGGCGTCGAAGTCAGCGATGCGGACCTGGCCAAGCTCGGCAAACTCACCAACCTCCGCCGCCTGAACCTCGCCAACGCCACGGTGAAGGACTCCAACCTCGCCGGCCTCAAGACGCTGGCGAACCTTGAATACCTCAACCTCGTCGGCACGCAGGTCACGGATGCCGGACTCAAGCAACTCACCGGCTTGAAGAAGCTCCAGAGCGTTTACCTGTTCGAATCCAAGGTGACGGACGCCGGTGTGGCCGACCTCAAGAAGGCGCTGCCGGAGGCACGCATTGACAACGGTGCGGACCTCAAGGCCTTCGCCGCCGCCACCGCCGCCGAGACGAAGGCCGTCGCCGAACTCGCCAAGGCCGGCATCACCGCGCGCGAAATCGCGCAGGGCAGCAA
>JBJTAU010000435.1:0-4226 GCA_046090965.1 Limisphaerales bacterium
CTTGTAGTTCGACGGCGTCTCCACCGGAGGGGGGGGCTCGGGTTTGACAGGCTCGGGCGGCGGCTTCAGACCGAACGGATTCCGATCCAAGATCACCTTGTAGTCGCCCGGCACATCCGCCCGCGCGGTGAGGCAGGCGCAGCCCAACCCGGCGAGGAACATTCCAGTTTGAATCGCGCGCTTCATGTGCCAGTGACGTCTGCCAGCTTCAACACCGGGAAAGCTAGCTGGTTGCGCGCGATAGTGCAACCAGACGAAACACTTCCCGCTTGCCGCGTCGGACGCGTCCAGTAGCTTGCGCCCATGCCCAAGAGCACTTGGATTGTCCCCTCGATTCTTTCCGCGCTGCTGATCCTCGGCGCGTTGCTCTGGCAGGTGCGGCAACGGAGTGCGGAACTCGCCGCCGCTCAGGCCGCACTCGAAGAAACGCGCAAGGTCGCCGCACAGAACGCCGCCCAAGCCGCCGCGCTGAAGGCGGATCTTGACGAGTCCAAGGCCGACGCCACCGAATTGCGCGCGCAGCTCGCCGCCGCTGAGAAGGAAAACGCCGAGGCCCTCAAGCGCACCAAGAGCACCCTCGAAGACGAGATGCGCGCCGCGCTCCAGTCCAAGGACATCACCATCTCGCAGCTTCAGGGCCGGCTCACCGTCAACATCCTCGACCATGTGCTGTTCGATTCCGGCGAGGCCGCCGTGAAAGCCGAGGGTCAGGAAATCCTGCGCCGGCTCGCCGCCGTGCTGGCCGCGCACACCAACCGCGCCATCCACGTCATCGGCCACACGGACAATGTGCCCATCCGCGCGACGGCGCGCAGCCGCTTCCCGAGCAACTGGGAGCTGTCCACCGCGCGGGCCACGGCGGCGGTGCGCTTCCTGCACGAGCAAGCCGGCGTGAACCCCAAGCAGCTCGGCGCGCTCGGCTACGGCGAGTTTCATCCCGTGGCGGACAACGCCACGCCCGAAGGCCGCGCGAAGAACCGCCGCATCGCCGTGGTGATTCTGCCCGAGGAACTGGTCGCAAGGAATGCTGCTCCGTCTACTCCCGTGCCCGCTCCGCAACCGCCGCCGTAGGCGATGAGTATTTTCAGGATGGCAGGGGTGCACTACGCCGTGGTGGCCGCCCGTGCAGACCATCAAGCGTAGAACGCTTCGCTGGACATCGAATTCCGGCTCGCAACAGATCTCCACCTGAGCACGGCAGAGGGCAAATCCAGCAGCCAATCACTAGTTTGGCGGCGTCCCTGCTCCTCACTCGTAACGCAGTGAGTCCACGGGGTCGAGGTTCGCGGCCTTGATCGCGGGGTAAGTGCCGAAGACGATGCCGACGACGGAACAGATCGCCAGGCCGATGATGGCCCAGTCCACCGGGAAGACGGGCGGAAGCTTCAGATAGACGGCGCCGAGGTTCCCGCCCGCAATGCCCAGCGCAACGCCGATGACGCCGCCGACTTCGCAGATGACCACGGCTTCCATGATGAATTGCGTGAGGATGTTCCGCTTCTTCGCGCCGATGGCGCGGCGGATGCCGATCTCACGTGTCCGCTCGGTCACGGAGACGAGCATGATGTTCATGATGCCCACGCCCGCCGCGAGCAACGCGATGCTGCTCACCACCGCCACGCCCGCGCGGACCGCGAGGGGGAGGTCGCGAAACTGCGCGATGAGCGAGTCGTTGGAGGCGATTTCAAAGTCGTCGGCCTCGCCAGGCGGGACTTTGCGGACCTTGCGCAGGACGCCGCGCACCTGCTCCATCGTGTCCTCCATGTCGGCCTGGCTGTGCGCCTGCACGTAGAGCGCGAGGCTGCGCCATTGCGCGCCGCCGAAGCGATTCAACCCCGTCGTGATCGGGATGAGAATAAAATTGTCCTGTGGCTGTCCGCCGAAGCTGCCTTTGGGTTCGAGGTAGCCGATGACCTGATAGTTCACGCCGAGGAACTTGATGCTCTCTCCCAGCGGCGAGCCTTGGGGGAAGAGCTTCTTCATCACGGTGTTGCCGAGCACGCAAACGTTGCGTGAGCTGTCGAGGTCGCCGGGCAGCAGCGCGCGACCGTCCTCGACGTTCCAGTTGCGCGTGAGAAAGGCCTCGGGCGTTGCGCCGAGGCAGCCCACGTCGGGGTTGGTCGTTTCGAAACGTGAGCTTACCTCGCCGCCCGCAAGGCTGGCTTCCGCCGCGACACTCCGGGCGCGCGTGGCTTGATCGCGCAGCGCATACCACGTCGGCAAGGTGAGGTTCTTTCGCCGCCGATACTTCTCCCAGCCCGAAGGTCCCTCGAAGGTGATCGCCGGCCACCTCTCGATGGAGAACGTATTCGCGCCCAGCCCGCTCAACTCGCTCTCGATGTTCTGCTGAAGCCCGCGCATCGCGGTCATCACGAGGATGATGCTGAACACGCCGACGGTGACGCCCACGAGCGTGAGCGCCGAGCGGAGCTTGTGCGCGGCGAGCGCGCCCATCGCCATGACGAAGCTCTCCACGACCTCGGCGCGGAGGCGGGCGAACGAGGATGGGCGGGAAGGGTTCAAGGTTTCAGGTTTCAGGTTCAAGGCAGGACGCATCAGTCCGAGAGATCGTTTCAAGCAGTTCGCGCAACCATGCGGGCGCCCACTTCACCGCTGGCGGCTGACCTGAAACCTGAACCCTTGAACCTTGAACCTTTCATTCCGCTCGGAGCGCATCCACCGGGTTCATCCGCGCTGCGCGCCAGGCCGGGAGGAAGCCAGCGAGCACGCCCGTCACCGCCGATACGAGCAGCGCGATGCCCACCAGCGCGGCGGAAAGCGTCGCAGGCATGAAGCGGTCCATCACCAGCGTGACGGGATAAGCGAGCGCGAGGCCGAGCAACCCACCCAGCAGACAGATCAACGCCGACTCGATGAGGAACTGCGTGAGGATCGTGCGGCGCTTGGCCCCGATGGCCTTGCGGATGCCGATCTCGCGCGTGCGCTCCGCCACGGTCACGAACATGATGTTCATGATGCCGATGCCGCCGACGAGCAGCGACAGGCTCGTGATGAACAGCCCCGCGCCCGCCAGCACCTTGTTCATCCGCTCGAAGGTCTGAATGAAGCCGGCCTGTTCGTTGATCGCGAAGTCATCCGGCGTGCCGGGTGCGAGCCGGCGGCTCGTCCGCCTCACGCCGCGGATTTCCTCGCGCGCTGCGTCGAGGTCCTTCAAGTCGCGCACCTTCACGCGCACGAAGACGCCCGGGCGGAAGCCACAGTCGGAAACGAACTTCGTGATGGGCAGCAGGAGCTGGTTGTCCAGGCTCTCCATGCCGAGGAATTTGCCGCGTCGCTCCAGCACGCCGATCACTTCCAAGTTCTGCCCGGCCACGATCACGCGCTTGCCCAGCGCGGACTCGTAGGGAAAGAAATTCGCTGCCAAGTCCGCACCCAGCACGCACACGGGCCGGCCGCCCTCGACCTCCGGCGCGGCGAGGAAGCGGCCTTCCTTCAGCACCAACCCGCCGACCTCCGCGCCGCCTTCCGTCGTGCCATAGACGGTTACGCCCGTGGCCGTGCGATCGCCGTGGCGCACGGGAAACCGGCGACCCTCCTCGATGGCCGTCGCGCGGGCGTAGGTGAGCTCGCGCACGAGCGCGCGGGCATCGGCGAGGTAAATGAGGCGGCGATTGCGGCGCTTCCACCACGGTTCATCGCTGAACCATTGCCACGGCGAGACGTAAAGCACATCGGTGCCAATGGCGGAAATGCTGTTGATGAAGGCCGCGTTCAAGCCTGCCAGCGCCGTGCCCATCAGCGTGACCGTCACGATGCCGATGACGATGCCGAGCGTGGTGAGCGCGGAGCGGAGCTTGTTCGCGCGGAGCGAATCCCACGCGATGAGCAGGCCCTCGCGGAGTTCGGAGAGGAAGTTCATGTGGTGGCTCCCGAATACCTAGCGCTCCTTCCCTTAATCGTAATCTTAATCTTACTCTTAATCCTCTTCGCCCCACACCGAAGGGAAGGATTAAGATTACGATTAAGAGAAGGATTAAGAGCCGAGGTCATGGCCGGCTGACCCTCTCATCGCTCGCGATGTTCCCGTCCAGAATCCGCACGATGCGGCGGGCGTGGAGCGCGACCTTCTCCTCGTGCGTGACGACGATGATGGTGTTGCCCTGATTCGCCAGCGCGTCGAAGAGCGAGAGAATTTCCACGCCGGTCTTGGAGTCGAGGTTTCCGGTCGGCTCGTCGGCGAGGAGGATGGACGGAGTGTTCACCAA
>JBJTAU010000436.1:0-8211 GCA_046090965.1 Limisphaerales bacterium
GGGTGATGGACTGCACGCCAGCAGTCGAATCCGGTCGCCCAGCTCACAAGGACGCGACCGCCGTCCAGGCACTGGGACCGAACTTGGACTGAAAGCGTTCCCGGAGCCGCTCGGCGGACTCACGATTGGCCGTGATGGCGAAGGTCGTGGAACCGCTGCCGGACATCAGCACGATGGGCGCGCCGCAGGCCCGGAGAAAATCCTGATAGAACGCAAGCAGCGGGTGCTTGGGTAGCACGGGGGCTTCGAGCGAGTTGTAGCAGGCGCGGCCAACTGCGGCGAGATCGGTGCCTTGCAGCAAGCCAATGAGCTGCTGCGCGCGACCCACCTTGCCGTGCAGTGCGTCGGGAAATTTCGCGAGCGACTGGTAAGCCCAAGCCGTGGAGACGCCGAAGCCGGGATGAATGAGGAGCACGTGGGCGCCGCGCAGCGCGGGGAAGGGCGCGAGCGGTTGGACAAGTTCGCCGCGCCCGTAAGCCAGCGCGGGCTGGGACTGGAGAAAGAACGGCACATCGGAGCCGAGCGTGGCGGCCAGCTCGTTCAACTTCGCCGAACTGAGTGGCAAGCCGAAGAGCTCGTTGAGTGCGCAGAGCGTGTGCGCCGCGTTGCCGCTGCCGCCCCCCAACCCGGCGGCAAGCGGGATGTGTTTGTCGAGCTGGATGTTCACCCCGTCCGTAATGGCCGCCGCGCTGAGGAAGGCGGTGGCCGCCTTGTGGACGAGATTGGTGCCATCCACCGGCAACGCTGGTTGGTTGCACGCGAGGTTAATGCCGGAGGCCGCCGGGGAAACTTCCAGCCGGTCGCAGAGCTGCACCGGTTGCATCACCGTCTCCAGTTCGTGGAAGCCGTCGTCCCGCTTGCGAAGGATGTTCAGCAGCAAGTTGACCTTGCAGGGCGACTGGCGGACGACGGTGCTCAAGACCAGAATGCGCCAGCACTCAGGTGCGGGTGCGGGAAAAGCCGGCGCGGCTCAATACTCAAACACCCGGAAGCGGCTGCCCGGCACGATCGGGATGATCTCGCCGCCAGCGAAGCCGATGCGCGAATCCGTGTGGAAGATGGTGTCGTTAAACAGGCGCGGCTGATAGGCGTCGGGATACGGAGAGAGCGTCGTGAACGGCTCGGCGCGCAGTTTGTTGGTCGGGTCGCGGAACCATTTCTCCGGGAAGAAATACGGCTCGTAGGGCGGGAAGGGGGCGGTCAACACCTCGCTGAAACCGATGGCCGTGCGGGCCATGGTGCGGCCCAAGCCCCGCAGCACGCCGGTGGAGAACGCCGCGTCTGGCCCCTCCCACAGGCCGGACTGCTCGACTGACCGGCGCATTTCGCCCAGCCGGAACATCTCAGTGGAGTTGTTCATGCCGCGGCCCAGCTTGCGCTCCACGGCCCCGCAGCCGGTCAGGACCATCGCCGCCGCTGCCAAGCCGAGCATCATTGAGATACGCATAGGTCGTTGAAGTTGTGCGGCGCAGAGTAGCGGGGCAGAGGGGCGTGTAAAGATGGAACTGGCCGGCTCAAAGTTGCAGCGGCACGACGAACTCGCCGGCCTTGTTGATGTAGCCGTAGCCGCGCTGGATGATGCGCACCCGCGCCCGACCGCCGTTGAACTTCTGCGCCTCGTCGAACTGCGGCGGCACGGCCAGCTTCCCGGTGCGGTCACTGTAGCCGAGCTTGCCGCCCACGCTCACCGCCGCCATGCCCTCGGAGAAATCGTGCGCACCGTCGAACTGCGCCGGGATGACCACCTGGCCCTGCAGGTTGATGTAGCCCCACTTGGTGCCGGGGAACTTGCCCACGCCCACCACGGCCAACCCCTCGCTGAACTCCCCCGCGTAGTCGAATTGCGGCGGGATGACGAACTCGCCGGACCGGTCGCGGTAGCCGTATTTGCCCTTGCGCGGGAAGGGTGTGGGCGACTCGCCGGGCTTTTGCGGCTCCTGGGCGGAAGCCAGTGCCAGCACCCCAGCCAGGGCCAGTCCGATGGACAGTTTCATATTCCACTCGTAGCAAACGCGCCGGCGCGGCGCAACCCAAGCCAAGGGAAAGTTCGCCTCCGCCAAGAAACGGGTTTCACCCGGCGGCTCGTTGCGGCCCACTTACCCGCACCGACAAATTATGAAACGCATTGACGAACCCCGCCTCGAAACCGACCTCGGCTACCGCTTCCAGTATCTCACTGAGTTCATGGGCTTCACCGAGGAAGACATCCACACCATCCACGGCGGCGCGGCCCTGCTCGCTCCGCTGGTGCCCGCGCTTGTGGACGCCGTGTATGCCAAGCTGATTTCCTACGACGCTACCTGGCGGCACTTCGTGCCACGGCAGGACGGTTACGCTGGCTCAGTCCCCGCCAAGCTGGAAGAGCTGACGATGGATCACCCGCAAATCCAGTTCCGCAAGCAGCACCTCGCGCGCTACTTGGAGAAGCTCGTCACCGCGCCCTACGACGGCAAGCTGGTTCAGTATCTCGACTTCGTCGGCAAGATCCACACGCCCAAGGCGGGCAACCCGAACATCAACGTGCCCCTCGTCCAGATGAACGCGCTCATGGGCTTCGTCGCCGACGCCGTCAATACCACCATCCTCGGCTCCGCCCTGCCCGCCGACGCAAAGACCAAGGCCGTGCGCGCCTTCAGCAAACTCCTCTGGCTCCAGAACGACCTCATCAACCGCCACTACGCGGCGAGCCGGTGACTTGAGTCTCGCCAGCGCCCGGATGCAGGGGAATTATCGGCGGCAGCCATGACGCCGCCCGCCTCGTCCGCCGCGCCGACCTACCAACTGAATTCCCCCGACGGCGCGCTCGCCGTCATCGCACCCGCGCTCGGTGGCTGGTTGCTGCGTTACGCACGGCCCACGAAACACGGGCTGGTGGACGCGTTGCGCTTCAGTCAGGCCGTCGTGGACCGCTACCCCAAGGAGATGTGGGCGGGCAACCCGCTGCTCTTCCCGATGGTCAGCTTCAATCACCTCCCCGGCAAAGAGCATCACTACGCTTGGGCCGGACGCGAGTTCCCCCTCGGCCAGCACGGCTTCGGCCGGCGCTCGGCGTGGAGTGTCGTGTCGCACTCCAATTCCGCGTTGACGATGGAGCTGACCGACACTGATGCGACGCGTGCGGTGTATCCCTTCGCCTTCCGGCACCAGGTGACCTACCGGCTGGACGGCGGGCGGCTGCACTTCGAGCAGACCGTGGAGAACCGCAGCCCTGAGCCGATGCCCTTCAGCACCGGCATTCATCCCTACTTCCAAGTCCCGCTCACGCCGCGCGGCGAGCGCAACCGTTGCTTCGTGAAAATCCCCGCCTGCCAGCGCATCACGGCGGACCCGCGCTACGAGCGGTTCACCGCCACGCCGCAAGCCGCGTCGCAACTCAGCGTCGGCGAAGATGTGGCACACACGCTGTTCTTCGGCGAATTCTCCCGGCCCGAACTGGCGCTCGTGGACCCGGCGAGCGAACTGGAGATCGTCCTCACCTGGGAGGGCGCACCGCAACACCGCTTCTGCGCCCTCTGGTCGCGCGCGACCCACGCGCCTTTCTACTGCCTCGAACCCTGGACCGCGCTGCCGAACTCCTTCACCCGCGCCCAACCGGGCGAAGTCATCGTGCTGGCCCCGGCGGAAGTCTTCCGCGCCGCGATGTGGATGGAGCTGCGCGACACGCGATGAGCCGGCCGAGCACGAGGATTCCGTTGCATCCCCACGCCACCGCCGCAAAGTTCCCGCGCGCATGATCCGGAACATCATCTTCGACTGGTCGGGCACGCTGGTGGATGACCTGCCCGCCGTCCTGCGCGCCACGAACCACGTCATGGTCTCCGCCGGCAAGCCGGAGCTGTCGCTCGACCAGTTCCGCGCGGAGTTTTGCCTGCCCTTTCAGCCGTTCTACGACCGCCACCTGCCCGGCGTGCCGATGGCGCAGCTCGAACAGTGGTTCCACGCGCGCTTCCGCGAAGTGCAGGACTTGGTCGAGCCGCTGCCACACGCGCGGGACTTTCTCCTCTTCTGCCGCGAGCGCGGCGTGCGGACGTTTCTCCTCAGCACGGTGCATCCGGACCACTGGGAGACCCAGGCCGCGCGCACGGACTTCGGGCGGTTCATTGACCGGCCTTACACTGGCATCTGGGACAAGCGGCAGGTCATCCAGCAACTCGTCGCCGAGAACGGCCTCGATCCGCAGGCCACGGTCTTCATCGGCGACATGGCGCACGACATCGAGACGGCCAAGCACGGTGGCATCCACTCGGTGGCCGTGCTGACCGGCTACAACAAACTCCCTCAACACCGCGCCGCCGCGCCGGACTTGATCGTCGAGCACCTCGGCGAACTGCGCGACCTGATGACACGGAACGGAATGCGCCTCGCCTCTCAACTCTCAACTCTCAACTCTCAACCCCTCCCCATCTCCACCGTCGGCGGCCTCATCCTCGACGCCGACGACCGCGTGCTCATGCTGCGCACACACAAGTGGTCGCATCTCTGGGGCATTCCCGGCGGCAAGATCAAGTGGGGCGAGCGCTCCGAGGACGCGCTGCGCCGCGAGTTGAAGGAGGAGACGGGCCTCGACATCACGGACATCCGCTTCGTGCTGGTGCAGGACTGCATCCACTCGAAGGAGTTCTACCGCGACGCGCATTTCCTCCTGCTCAACTACACCTGCCGCGCCTTCGGCAGCGCGCCGGCGGTCACGCTGAACGACGAGGCGCAGGCGTTCCGCTGGGCGACGCTGGCCGAGGCGCTGACGATGGACTTGAACTACCCCACGCGCGTGTTGCTGGAAGAAGTGGTGAAGCAAGCACCCTGATCTCCGCGCCGACTTTTCAACCTGCAACCCTCAACTTCCCGCTTGGACACCATCACCCTCGCCGACCTCGAAGTTCGCTACCACGTCGGCGTGCCGGATGCGGAGCGGGCGCAAGCGCAGCGGCTGTTGCTCACCATCGAGATGCAGCGCGACTTCACCCGGGCCGCCGCGAGCGACGATCTGCGCGAGACGATTGACTACTACGCCGTCTCCCGTCGCCTGCTGAACTTCGGCGATGGCCGGAGCTGGAAGCTGATCGAGAAACTGGCGGCGGACATTGCGGCGATGGTGCTGGCAGACTTCGGCGCGGCCGCGGTCACGGTCGAGGTGAAGAAGTTCATCATCCCCGAGGCCCGCCATGTCAGCGTGCGGCTGACGCGGAAGCGAAGTTGAAGCGGCTGCCAGGCGCTTCAGTTCCCGCCCGGCTTCGGCACGCCGAGCACTTCCTTGAGCTTGCTCGTGACCGTGGCGGCGGAGGCGCCGGTGCTCGATTTCATTCCCGCCGCGAGCCCGGATACAAACGCGGTGGAGGCGGAAGTGCCGCTGACGAGATACGCCTTGCCACCGAAGTAAATGACGCTCGACCCCGGCGCGGCCACGTCCACGAACTCGCCACGGTTCGCATAACTGGCCAGCCCGTCCCGGCCCCGGGCGGTGACCGCGAGCACCTCGGGATACGCGGCGGGATAGTTCGCCAGCGTGGTCGGCTCGTTGCCCGCCGCCGCGATGAACAGCACGCCGCGCTCGCTGCCCTTGGCGATGACATTGTGCAGCAACTGGCTGTCGCCGCCGCTCGTCAGGCTGAGGTTGATGATGCTCGCGCCCGCGTTGAGCGCCTCAACGATGCCGCGCGCGACGTCGAACGTGCTCGTCGTGTCCGCGTTGCCATACACGTCCACGGGCAGCACGCGCACGGAGGTGGTCGCGCCCTTGTCCTGTGTGCTCGCCAGGCCGCGCATGAGCGTCTCGAACATCGAGGTGCCATGCGTCGGGTTGGCGTCGCCCGGCGTCGCCTCGCCGGCCACGGCCACGGCGGGGAGGAGCAACTCGCTGTGCGGCGCGTTCCGCTGCACAAGCTGGTCCACCAGGCCCACGATCAACTGCCCGGCAGGCGCGCTCGCATCGGGCTTGAGCGTGAACGGCAGAGCGGAACTGGCCACCAGCGGGTCCGCGATCGGCCGGCGCGGGATCGCGAAGTTGTAGTCCACGTTGAAGCCCGTGTCGCCGCTCAACGCAGCGAGCGCCTGCCGCGCGGCGTTCTCGTCTGCAAACTTCAGCCGGTAGGCGCCGAAGGCGTCCACGCGCCCGGTGACCTTCGCGCCGAGGCGCTTGGCCAGCTCGTCCGCACTTTCCTTGCTGCCGGGTTTGCGCAGCAGGACGAGTTCGTCCGCGATGGGCTTGGCCTTGGGCAACTCACGGCGCTTCACGAGCTGCGTGGCGTCGCCCACGGACGTGCGGAAGACGAACAGCTTGGCGGGCGCGCCAGCCTGCGGCAGCACGGCGTAGCTGAGTTCACCCAGCATCCGCCCGAGCGCCTCGCCCACGGCGAGGTTCTTGAACTTCACGGACACGGGCTGCTTGAGCTGGGTGCCCGGCTCGACGAACACCTGCCAGCCCGTGACCTCCGCGAGCTGCTCCAGCAGTTGCGGCAGCGACCAATCATCAATGTCCGCGTCCACGCGCTCGACTGCGCCGCCGCGCCAGACCAGCTTGTCTGCCGCGCCCGCGGTGCCAGCGACGAACGCGAAGGCCAGCACCACGAGGCAGAGCATGGTTCGCGCGGTGCGGTTCACAGCGGACAAATACCACCCCGGCACGAAGCCGGCGAGCCGTCTTTCCGTAGGCGAAGCGATCACTCCCATTACAACGCCGGAACCGCCCCGCTGGTTGCCGCTCACTGATTGGAAGGCCGGGAAGCAGAGCCGCGAAATGAAGATTGCGCCGCACTCCCCGGACGGGAAGTATCTGCGGCGACGGCTCGGGACGTAGCTCAGCCTGGTAGAGCACTTGGTTTGGGACCAAGACGTCGCAGGTTCAAATCCTGTCGTCCCGACCAATTTCCCCTCACTTTCCCCTCACTTCGCCGGCGCTTGACCCGCGTCCGCGTCCGCCCGCTTCGGCTCGTGCCAGAGGAGGATCAGCGCGGCGTAGCCCAGCAGCGGCGTCAGTCCCGCGAGCGCGATGCCTTCGTTGAAGGACTTCGTCTCGTCCGCCAGCCAGCCGAACAGTTTCTGGCAGGGCGACGCCGTGGCCCACGCAACGGTGCCCAAGATGCCCGTGACTTTGCCTTGATGCTTCGTGCTAAGTTCCTGGCTGAACGAGTAGTAGCACGGGAACAACCCGAGCGAAGCCGCCGCCACCACCAGCAGCACGGCCAGCAGCGCCCAACCGCGCGGCAACGTGGCCGCCAGCGCCGTGAGCGAGGTGAGCAGCGCGCACACGCCGAACACCGTTGCGCGCGAGCGGTGGACCTCCCAGCCGCGCTTGACCAGCCACAGCGCCGCCGCGCCCGCCGCGAGGCAGCCGATGTCCGTGGCGATGTAGTAGAGCGAGTTGAACTTGAGCGCCTCGGCTTCCGGGTAGCCCTTGCCCTCGATGAGGAACTTCGGCAGCCATGCGCGCACGATCTGCCAGCACACGTTGATGGCCGCGACCACGACCACCAGCGCCCAGAACCGCCGGTCGGCGAAGACGGCGAGGAAATTCTCCTCCGCCCCGGAGGTCACCTCTGACTTCTGGCTCCCGACTTCTGGCCTCTCTTCCGCAAAGTCCTTCTCCTTCAGCAACGCGAACCACGCCACCACCCACAGCACGCCCACCGCGCCGATCACGAGGAACGGCTGCCGCCACACGCCCGGTTCCGTGCGGCCCGCGACCATAAACGTCATCACCAACGGCGTGATGATGGCCCCGACGCTCGCGCCGCTTTGCAGCACGCTGTTGCCCAGCGTGCGCTCGTCGCGCGCAAGCAGGCGTTGCGTGGTCTTGAGCGCGCACGGCCAGTGGCCCGACTCGAAGAAGCCCAGCAGCGTGCGGCACAGGAGCAACCCCTCGTAATCCTTCACCAGCCCGGTGCAGAAGCCCATCGCCGACCAACCCAGCACCAACGCCGGGTAGAGCCAGCGCACGCTCCAGCGATCCGCCACGCAGCCCCAGAGGAACGCGCCGACGGCGAACGCGTAGCCGAACCACATCTCCACGTTGCCGTATTGCACCTGCTTGAGCTGGAACTCGGTGGTGACCCGCGTCGCCACGTTGGGCAGCGTCTGCCGGTCCATGTAGAGCAGCATGGAGGCGAAGAGCAGCAGGCCGCAGACGAGCCACTTCCAACGCGTCGGCCGGGGCGGTTCGGAGGAAGTCACGGAGAACGGACGGCGCGGCTGATGGCGTGTTCAGGTTGGTCGCTG
>JBJTAU010000437.1:0-17271 GCA_046090965.1 Limisphaerales bacterium
TGCGGCTGCACGAGGTCGCGCAGGCGGACGAGTTCCTGCACGAGCACCTCGTCAATTTGCAGGCGACCGGCGGTGTCGAAGAGAATCACGTTGCGGCTGGTGAGCTTGGCGAGCTGCTGGGCGTCGCGGGCGATCTTGAGCTCATCCGTCTCGCCGCGCTTCAGAAACGTCGGCACTTCGAGCTGCTTGCCGAGCGGTTCGAGTTGGTCCATCGCGGCGGGGCGATAGACGTCGCACGCGACGAGCAAGGGCTGGCGGCCTTGCTTCTTGAGCCAGTTGGCGAGCTTGCCGGCGCTGGTGGTCTTGCCCGCGCCGTGGAGACCGCAGAGCAGGATGTTCGTCGGGCTGGCGGAGAGGTTGAGGCCGGCGTTCTGCGAGCCGAGCAACGCGACCAGTTCGTCGTGGATGAGTTTGATGATCTGCTGGCCGGGATGGATGCTTTGGATGACCTGCTGGCCGAGCGCCTTTTCTTTCACGCGCTCAATGAAGTCGCGCGCGACCTTGAAGTTCACGTCGGCGTCCAGCAGCGCCAGACGCACGTCGCGGAGGGACTCGCTGACGTTGGACTCGGAAATCTTGCCGAGGCCGCGCAGGTTGCGGAAGACGTTCTGGAGCTTGCCGGACAGCGAATCAAACATGGCGCGGATTCTGGGAAGCGGCGGGAAAACTGCCAGCCCTTTCGCGGAACTCCGCTGGGCGGGGAGGGCTGAAGCGCGCGCTTACTGCGGCCGGTAGTTTGCCTTCGCCTCCGGCATCCACTGCTGGATTTGCTGGATGCGGACGGAGTCGAGCGGGTGGGTGCGGAGGAAGGTGGGCGTGCTGCTGCCGCCGTGGCTGCGTGTGTAGTCGGAGAAACGCTGCCAGAAGCCGACGGCCGCCTCGGGGTCGTAGCCCGCGCGCGCCATGTAGAGCAGTCCGATGTGGTCAGCCTCGGATTCCTGCGCGCGGCTGTGCGGCAACTCCCGCCCCACTTGAGCACCAAGGCCGTAAGCCGTCATCACCAACACCTGCGTGCGCGGGTCGGAGTGTGAAAGGCTCGCCCCCAACAGGCTGCCGCCGGTTTGGAGCAGCAGACCTTCACTCATGCGCTCTGCGCCGTGGCGGGCGACGGCGTGCGCGACTTCGTGGCCAATGACGGTCGCGAGGCCGGCCTCGTCCTTGGTGACGGGCAGGATGCCGGTGTAGATGCCGACCTTGCCGCCGGGCAGGCAGAAGGCGTTGGCTTCCTTGCTCTCGAAGACGACGAATTCCCACTGCGCTCCAGGCAAGTCGGCAACCGCCGCGATGCGCCGGCCGACGCGCTGCACGAGTGCGTTGACGGCGGGATCATGATTGACGGGCGTGCCCCGCTTCATCTGCGTGAACGCGCTCAGGCCGAGCTGCATTTCCTGCTGCGAGGAGATGAGCATGACCTGACGACGGCCGGTTTCCGGGACGGTCAGACAGCCAGTCAGAAGCAAGCCAGCCAGCGTGGGAAGGAGGCGCGGAAGCATTTTAGTCAGCGTTTTCATGGCAAATCCATCGCGCCCGCTGCGGCCGGCCCGGCTCAGGGCGTCTTCAAATTTCTCAGCGCATCGCGCACCCGCGCCGCCTGCTCGTAGTCTTCGCGCGACACGGCATCCTGCAACGCGCGCTCCAGCTTCTGCCGTTCGGTGAGCGGCAGCGGCTCGCCCTCGGGTTTCTCCGCGCGCTTCTCGTGGTTGGTGCGGAGGTTCTCCAGCCATTGCTCCAGCGAGGCGATCTCTCCGGAATGCTCCGCGAGGTCGGACCGCTCGAAGGCGTTGTAGAACTCGCGCAGGGCGGCGATGCCGTTCTCCACCTCGCGGGCGGTTGCGGCGAACTCCTTCTTCTCGAGCGCGATCATCCCCTTGGCGCGCGTGAGCATGAGCAGGAGCTGCGGGCGGAACTGTTGCAGCGCCCAGGACAGCTCGTCGGTCTCGGCGAACTCGTCCACGAAATCGAACACCTCCAGGTTTCGTTCCGCGTCGGTAACGACCGACGCGTAATCGCCGAGCTGGTAAAGGCAGATGTAGCGATGGTGATACTGGATGGCCTCCTGCTGGAGCCGGGCGCAATCCTCACCGGTCATCACGAACTCCTCGTCGCTTCCATCGTGCGCCGCGCGGTGCTTCTCCAACTGGCTGACGAAGTGGTGGAAGAGCGACTCGTGGCCGAGCGGCCGTTTGCCATCCGGGCGGCCCTCGGCGTTCATCTGCAGGACGCCGAGGTCAAGGCGGAGCTGGATGATTTCAGCGCCGGCCTTGGTCTTGAACCTCCTGACGAGCACCTGCCCGGGCTTGTATTCCCAGGTGTCCAGCAGGCGCGAGATGTCGAACTTCACGCGGCGAATATGGTGGTGCCTCCGCGAGGCGTCAATGAGGTGAAAGTCGCAGTTTCGTCGGTCGGTGCTCAGAGCGTCCAGCCCGGTCGGTAGTCACGCTTCACAAGCTTGGCGACGTCCATGTTCTTCGCCTTCATGCCGGGGCCGTCCCAGTCGAGCTTCTTGCCCACGCCGACACGCACGGCGATGCAGCCCAGCAGGATGATCTCGGTGAGATAGGCCGCGATGGCGAACTCCGAGTAGGGCGTGCGGCCGCCTTTGCAAGCGTCCACCCATTCCTTGTAGTGGCCACCCACGCACTTGGTGTAGTTCTCGGGAATCTCGGCTACAGCACCGTGCTCCCTCTGCGACTTCATCGCCTTCTCGTCGTTGAGGCGCATGTAGAACGTGGAGCCGTAGTCATCCGCCGAGTAGAGCCGGCCCTTGGTGCCGACGACGAGGCAGCCGCTGGTGGGCAGCGTGGCCGGCTTCGCGTTGCCGTTCTTGTCTTTCTGGCCGGCGGACAGGGCGATGACGTCGCTGACGATGTCGTCGTGGGGACGCATGGCCTTCACGTCCGGGTCGTTGGGCTTGCCGTCATACCACCAAAACTTCAACGGCGGCAGGCCGTCGCGCTCGGGGAACTCGAAGCGGATGCGCGAGGCCTTCGCGTAGGTCTCGGGATGCGTGTCCGAAACCGCCTCGGCCTCGATGGCCGTGGGATAACCGAGCTTGAGCGCGCGGAAGGGCATGTTGACGGTGTGGCACGCCATGTCGCCGAGCGCGCCGGTGCCGAAGTCCTTCCAGCCGCGCCACGCGAACGGGTGATAGCCCTTGTTGTAAGGCCGCATCGGCGCGGGGCCGAGCCAGAGATCCCAGTCGAGGCTGTCCGGCACCGGCTGCTCGCCCACCGGCCGGTCAATGCCCTGCGGCCAGATGGGACGGTTGCTCCAGACGTGCAGTTCGGTGGGCTTGCCGATGATGCCGGCTTGAATCACTTCCACTGCGCGGCGTAAGCCGTCGCCCGCGCTGCCCTGGTTGCCCATTTGGGTCACCACCTTTTTCTCAGCCGCGAGCAGGCGCAGATGCCGCGCCTCGGCGACGGAGTGCGTGAGCGGCGGCTGCACGTAGGCGTGCTTGCCCATCTTCATCGCCAGGCTCGCAGCGGGCGCGTGGACGTGGTCGGGCGTCGAGACGATCACGGCGTCGAAACTCTTGCCCATCTCCTCATACAACTTGCGGTAGTCGCGGTAGCCCTTGGCCTGCGGATACTTTTCCAAGCGCTTGCCCAGCGTGTTGCTGTCCACATCGCAGAGCGCGACGATGTTCGCGCCGCCCTTGGCGCACTCGTCCGTGTCGCTTGAGCCCTTGCCACCCGCGCCAACCACGGCGACATCCACTTTGTTGTTCAAGTTTTGCCCGCGCAGCAGCGACGGGGCCGTGGCGGAAGCCAGCGCCGTGGCGAGCAACGAGCGGCGCACGAAATCGCGACGGGTGGAAGCGGCGGAGGATGAGAGCGGGCGGAAATATGTTTTGGACATGGCGAATGGCTACCCGCCCCCGGCCCGTGCGACAAGTAGTTTTTCCCCAAGCCGACCGGGACGGAATTTCCGCGTCCCCGCCTCGCGTTCCTCGGCGAGAGTCCCGCACTTGCCATGCACATGCCGCGCCCGCTCCTGCTCGCGCTGGGATTGACCAGCCTGCTCACCACCGCCACCGCCGCCGACTCCGCCCGCTGGTGGCGTGGCAACCTCCACACGCACTCCTTCTGGAGCGATGGCGACGACTTCCCCGAAATGATCGCCGAGCGCTACAAGGCCAACGGCTATCACTTCCTCGGCTTCACCGACCACAACACGCTGCACCTCACCAACAAGTGGATCAGCACCGACAAGGCCAAGAGCGCGAAAGTGGCCTTCCCCAAATACGCCGCCCGCTGGGGCAAGGATTGGATCGAGACGCGCGTCGCCAAGGACAACGCCGTCGAAGTCCGGCTCAAGCTCATGGCCGAGTATCGCGGCAATTTCGAGGAGCCCGACCGCTTCCTCATTATCCAGAGCGAGGAAGTCACCGACCGCTGGAAGACCGCGCCCATCCACATGAACGCGCACAACCTGCGCGATCCCATCCAGCCCCGGGGCGGCGACAGCGTGGTCCAGGTCCTGTCCAACAACATCGCCTCCGTGCTCGAGCAACGTCAGCGCACCGGCCAGCCCATGTTCCCGCACGTCAACCACCCCAACTTCGGCGCCGCCATCACCCCGGAGGAGTTGCTGCAAGTGCGCGATGCCCGCTTCTTCGAGGTCTTCAACGGCCACCCCACTGTTTACAACAACGGCAATTCCACCAACCGCGCCCCGAGCATGGACCACCTCTGGGACATCGTCCTTACTCGCCGCCTTGCCGAGCTCAACTATCCCGTCATGTATGGCCTGGGCACTGACGACGGCCACAACTACCACACCAACCGCGTCGGCAGCAGCAACCCCTTCCGCGGCTGGGTCTGGGTGCGCGCGGCCAAGCTGACCCCGGAGGCGCTCATCGCCGCGATGGAAGCCGGCGATTTCTACTCCAGCTCCGGTGTGAAACTCCGCGAACTGCGCCAGGACGCCAAGGGCATCAACCTCGAGATCGAAGCCGAGAAAGGCGTGACCTACACCACCCAGTTCATCGGCACGCGGCGTGGCTACGACCCGAAGAACGAACCGCAGCGCAACGCCGCCGGCGAAGCCCTCCGCGTCGTGCACACCTACAGCAAGGACATCGGCGCGGTGCTCGCGGAAGTGAAAGGCCCGAAGGCGAGCTACGCGCTCAAGGGCGATGAAATCTACGTCCGCGCGAAGATCATCTCCTCGAAGCCCCATCCGAACCCCTCGCAGAAAGGCGATGTGGAGACCGCGTGGACACAGCCCGTGGTGCCGCCGGCGCGATAAGACGCGTGACTCGGAGCGCGGCTTTCAAGCCGCAGCACCGCGCGAAGGTGGAGCAGCTCCAAGAATTTCAACACACAATCGGCGAAGGAGTGTTTCTGCGACCTGAAGGCCGCGCTCCCGGCGCGGTGTGCTCAGTCAACGGGTCTTGGCTCCGCTTCCTCGGGTCGCTTCCGTCGCAGGAGGGCGGCGACCGCGGCGGCCAGGAACAGACCCACCAGCACCTTGCCGATGGGGTCCAGCAGGGGTTGAAATTCAAGCCGCTGCGAGGCGGTGGCAATGGCTTCGGGTCGGCCCAATTCCGATTCCTTCGCGCCCGCCGCGATGAGTCCGGCCTTCTGCCATTCCCACGCGCGCGTGAGCCAGCCGGGGTTCAGCACGCGGCTGTAAACCGCGAGGAACGCACCGTTGAGGAAGGCCGCGATCGCGCACACGATCACGCCGGTCCGGAAACCCTCGTCGAAGTTGAGCCAGCTGTCCTGCCGCGCGCGGCGCTCCCGCACCGCGAGCCACACGCCCAGCGCAAACATCGCGCCGGCGAGCTTCTTGCCGTGCTGCGCGTTGGTGAAGTCGCGGTCATGCCAGCCGAGCTTCCAGGCCAGTAATGTCCAGGCCACCAGCCCCGCCGTGGTGAGCACGCCAAACTTGATTTCCGTCCGCCATCGCATCGCGGCGCGGACAGTAGCGCGGGCGGACGGGCGGGGGAAGCGGTCGTTGCGCGGGATTGCAGCGGGCTGCTGTGCGGCGGCATACTGCGGCGGCACATGATTCACGAACGCCATACCTGCCGCGCCTGCGGCTCACGTAACCTCGCGCTGATCGTTGACCTTGGCCGCACCGCGCTGGCAAACGATTTCCTCGAACCGGCCGAGGTGAAAGCCTACGCGACGTTTCTCCCGCTGCGCCTGCGGCTCTGTCAGGATTGCTCGTTGGTGCAACTCGCGGAGGTCGTGGACCCCGGCGTGCTCTACTCGCGCTACGCCTATGTCACCTCCACGTCGCGCACGATGGAGGCGCACCTGGAGACGCAGAGCAAACACCTGGTCGAGACGGGCGGTTTCGCGTCGCCGCCGCGCGTGCTAGAGATCGCGAGCAACACCGGGCCTTACCTCGCACCGGCGAAGATCGCCGGCCAGTCATAGGCGCTCGCGGGCGTGATCGCCACGGCGGAACCTTCGCGGTCGTAAATCACATTGCCGGGCCGCTGGTTCGCGCCGGCTTCGAGGAAATAAAGTCCAAGCCGCCCCTGCGCCGTGCGGAGGATGTGGCGCGTGTCCACGTTCAGGGAACGCAGGTCGGCGAGGCAGGCATCAGCGACGGCGTGCGCGGGCAGGGCGGTCACGAACGCGGCGTCGCCACCGAGATACGCGATGGACGCGGCTATGGAGGCCTCCGCCCCCGCGAAGGTGACCTCGAGCGCGCCGGGCATCGCCTGCTGGAAGCGCTTGAAGCCGGGCGCGGCCAGACGGCCCATGATCTCTCCGAACGCGACGACCCGGCTCACGCGGCCCCTCCGCGCACGCGCTTCACGATGGCGGACACCGCGCTCGCGTTGGCGGTGATGGCCGCCCAATCCTGGCGCTGGATCAGTTCACGCGGCGCGAGCCAGGAACCGCCGAGCGCATGCACGGCAGGCTCCTTCAAATACTGTTCCGCGTTGCCCGCCGACACGCCGCCCAGCGGGATGTATTTCACGCCAAGATGCGCGTAGGGCGCCGCGATGGCTCGCAGATTCGGAAGACCGCCGCTCGGTTCGGCCGGGAAAAATTTCAGCAGGCGGCAACCGTGCTCGAGTGCGAGCTCGATGTCGGAAGGCGTGCAAATGCCGGGCGAGAACGTCAGCCCCACCCGTTGGGCCTCGGCCACCACGCGCGGGTTCATGCCGGGCGCCACACCAAACGCGGCTCCGGCCGCCTTCACCTCGTTCACCTGTTGCGGTGTGAGGATGGTGCCGACGCCCACGACCAGCTCCGGCACTTCGCTGCGGATGCGATGCAGCGCGGCCATCGCCACGGGCGTGCGCAAGGTCAGTTCGATGCAATCCACGCCGCCGGCGAGCAACGCCCTCGCCACCGGCACGGCCGCGTCGGCCGCGTCAATCACGAGCACGGCAATGACGCCGGAGCGGTGAAGTCGCTGATGCAGGGCTGGCGTGGTCGGGTCGTTGATCATGTCAGTTCACAATGGTGAGGTGAAAAGGACCAGCGGCTCAAGAATATCGCGGCGGCGGACGATGAGCCTCACCCCTCTGTGCCGTTAGTTGCCTGAACTGGGCAGGGCGGTGTGCCTAACCGAACAGGGCCATCACCGGTTTGCCCGAGGAGAAGGGCGGGCGGATGATGCCGGTGTTCTTGCCGAGGTCGTTCAGCGGCACGCCCAACGCGTGCAGGATGGTGGCGTGAAGGTCTTGCGGCGTGACGGGATTGCTCTTGGGCGCGGCCCCGGTCTTGTCCGACTCGCCGTAAACCGCGCCGCCGCGGATACCGCAGCCGGCCACGATCGCGGAGAAGCATTGCGGCCAGTGCTGCCGGCCGGGCGGCCCTTGCGTGAGGATGACGGGCGTGCGGCCGAACTCACCCACGGCGACGACCATGGTGTCCTCCAACATCCCGCGCTCCTTGAGGTCGGTGAGCAGTGCGGAAAGGGCTTCGTCCAGGCGCGGCAGGCAGTGGTTCATGCCGTAGGAACCGTTGCTGAAGGCGTTGCCCATGCCCATGTTGCCGCCGTGCATGTCCCAGCTTGAACTCGGCGGGCCGCCGCCAGTCTCGCCGGGCGCCGGGCCGACCCAGCCGTTCACGGTCACGAAGCGCACGCCGGCCTCCACCATTCGCCGCGCGAGCAGCAAGTTCTGCCCGAGCGGGTGCATGCCGTAGCGTTCGCGCACGGACGTCGGCTCCTGACTCAGGTCAAACGCTGCGCGCCCTTCCGGCCGCGTCATCGCGTCGTAGGCCAGTTCGCGCAGTTCATGCCAGTCCTTTGCCTGCGGTTCTTGCCCGAGGCGGTCCGACTCCAACGTGTCGAGCAGCTTGCGCCGTTCCTGCATCCGGGCCTTGTCGGCCATCTCATAAATCTCCGGCAGCTTGAACTTCGGCATCGCCGGATGGTTGTCGGCGGAGCCGATGAACACCGGCGCGTAGCTCGAACCGAGATAGCCGCCGGAGCCGATGTTCGGGGCGCAGAAGACCGGCGCGCCCACGCACTTGATGAGCCAAGCGTTGGTGAGCAGGTTGCGCTCGCTGGAGAGGTGCTTGGCCACCACGGAGCCAATGTAAGGCAGGTCGTCAGGGACGCCCTCGCGCACGCGCTCGACCACCTGCCCGCACAGCAGGTTGTGCATGGCGTCGAAGTGGTTGTTGATCGGGCGCGGGTGCGTCATCGAACGGATCAGGCAGAACTGATCGGTCACCTGGGAAAGTTTGGGATGCAACTCGCTCAACTGCATGCCCGGCACCTTGGAGCGGATGGGCTTGTAAGGCCCGCGGACCTCTGATGGGGCGTCCGGCTTCAAGTCCCAGGTGTCGATGTGGCTGGGCCCGCCGCACAGAAGCACGAAGATGCAGCACTTCTTCGAGGCCACGGCTTTGCCCGAAGCGTCGAACTTGTCCTTGCCGACGACGAGTCCGGGGACCGCGAGATTAAGCAGGCCGAGCCCGCCCGCCTGGAGCGCCTGACGCCGGGAAGTCTTGGGTAGGTTCATAGGCGATGCTGGGTTGAACTGGACTGAATGCACTTGAGCGGGAGCCTACCCTCAGTTCGCCCCAGCGCAACGAGATTGTTTAACGCCCGGCGTTGGTCGCGTCCCGGCCGTGCCGGGGCAGCCGGTTGGCCTTGCGGCTGAGGCGCGGGAGCGCCACGCGGGTGTGGCGTCACTTTGTTTCAAGAACAGGAATCCGCCACGCGTCCACTGCCCGTGCACGCCCATGATTCTGCCCGCAGGTTCCTCCCGCGAACGAGATTTTCCCGCCGCGAATTCGTCGGTGGCCTGGTGTTGGCCGCCGGGGCGCAACACACACTTGCCGCGGCCCTGCCACCGAAACGCGTGGCTGCCATCGTCACCGAATACATCCACAACTCGCACGCGGATGTGATCGCCAGCCGGATGATTCACAGCCATTCGATGGACGGGAAGGGCTCGTGGCCACCGGGCCAGGGCTGGCCGAACCTCAAGCTCGCCAGCGTGTTCGTGGACCAGCAGCATCCGAAGGACACCAGCGCGCGCCTCGCGGCGGAGCACGGGTTCCTGCTGGCCAAGAGCATCGAGCAGGCGTTGACCTTGGGCGGTGCGACGCTTGCGGTGGATGGCGTCCTGCTCATCGGCGAACACGGCCAGTATCCGCTCTCGGACACGGGGCAAATCATGTATCCCCGCCGGCGGTTCTTCGAGGAGACGGCGGCGGTCTTCCGCAAGGCGGGCCGCAGCGTGCCGGTGTTTTCCGACAAGCATCTCTCCTGGAACTGGGCGGACGCGAAGTGGATGTATGACACCGCGCGCGAACTCAACGTGCCGATGATGGCAGGCTCGTCGTTGCCATGTTTGTGGCGGCACCCGGCGGTGGAGATGAAGCTCGGCGCGAGCGCGACCGAGGCGGTCGGCTTGTCGTATGGACCGCTGGAAGGCTACGGCTTTCATGGACTGGAGGCGTTGCAATGCCTCGTGGAGCGGCGGCGCGGCGGCGAGACCGGCGTGGCGTCGGTGCAGTTCATGCAAGGCCCGGAGGTATGGGATGAGATGCGGAAGGGCCGCTTCAGCGAGGAAGTCTTTCAGGCCGCCGTGAACGCGCGCGAAAACAAAACGCGGTTCAAGAAGCCGTTCATCGAGCAGGTGAAAAATCCGGCGGCGTTCTTCATCGAGCATCGCGACGGCTTCAAGTCCACCATGATCCACGACTACAAGGACGGGCACAACGAGTGGATCGTCGCTTGGGGCGAGCAGGGCCGGAAGGACATCCCGGCGACGGTCTTCTGGACGCAGGAGGCGCGGCCGTTGGGACACTTCGGCTTCCTGGTGCAAGGCATCGAGAAGATGATCTACACCGGCAAGCCCACCTGGCCGGTCGAGCGCACGCTGCTGACCACGGGCGTGCTCGCCGCCGCGTTTCAGTCCCGGCAGCAAGGGGGCCGGCGGCTCGAGACGCCCCACCTGGCCATTCGCTACGAGCCGACGTTCACCTGGAAGGAGCCGCCTGCGCCTCAGCCCGGCAGGCCGCTGCCCGGCATGTGAAGTGCGCGTCCGTTCCAAGCCTTTCCTTGCCTCGCCCCGCGCCCGGCCTTAGCTTTCGCGTGTCTGGCGCATGATTCGTTCCTTTGCCTTCACCACCCAGGGTCGCCTGCACACGCAGGACGTTGACGTGTTCCTGATGCCCACGTTGTTGGCGGACACGAACCTCTTTCTCTGGGTGGACTTGGAAGCCTCCACGCCGGAGGAGGCCAAGATGATCCTGGAAGGCATCTTTCACTTCCACCCGCTCTCCATCGAGGACTGCATCCACGCCACGCCGAATCCCAAAGTCGAGGAATACGCGCCGAAGGACGAAGACAAGTTCTCCGCCTATCTCTTCATGGTCATCCACGCGGTGGACTACAGTCGCAAGGACGGCGTCTTCGCCACCAGCGAGCTAAACTTTTTCCTCGGGAAAAACTTCCTCGTCACCTATCACGACGTCCCGCTCCGGAGCGTCACCACCACCGCTGATCGCGCCACCCGCGGCACCATGCACATCGCGCGCGCGCCGGATCGCGTGGCGCACACGCTGCTCGACGCGCTGGTGGACAACTACAAACCCGCGCTGGAGGAGCTTTCGCTGGAAATCGCCGAGCTGGAAAACACCGTGGTGGAGCATCCCACGCAGCGGACGTTGAACAAGATCGTCGGCATCAAACGCGAGGTCATGCACCTGCGGCAGATCATCGGCCCGCAACAGGAAGTGCTCAAGCGCTTCGCCGATGGCGAGTTCAAGCTCATCCGCGCGCACCTGGTGCCCTACTACCGCGACATCTACGACCGCCTGTTCCACATCTCCAACCTCGCGCAGGGCTACACCGACTCGCTCACCGGCATCCTGCACATCCACCTGAGCATGGTGTCGAACAAGACCGGCGAAATCGTCAAGGCGCTCACGCTCATCACCATCCTGTCCACGCCCGCCACCATCATCGCGAGCTGGTATGGGATGAACTTCAAGACCATGCCAGAACTCGAGTGGCTGCACGGCTACTCGTTTGTGTTCAGCCTCACCGCCTTCACCACGCTGGCGACCTGGTGGTATGTGAAGAAGCGGAAATGGTTCTGACCAACGCGGAACTCGGAACGCGAAACGCGGAACCGGGCCAAGCCGCCCGTCCGCCTGCCGCCTTCTTTCCGCGTTCCGCATTCCGCGTTCCGCGTTCCTGATGCCCTCCCCCAAATCCAGCTTCCTCGACAAGGTCCTCGGCCGCATCGGTCGGCTCGATGCCGAGGGCTTGCAGACCGTCATCCAGCGGCTCGCGCGCGAGCGCAGTTTCTTGGAGACGCTCTTTGATGTCATCGAGGACGGCGTGCTGGTCGTGGACGAGCAGGGCCGCGTCATCTACTTCAACCAGTCCGTCACCAGCCTGCTCGGCCTCAAGCCCGACGCCGACGAAGGCCAGCCCATCACGCGCTTCCTGCCCAGCCTGGATTGGAAGAAGCTCGCGCGCTGGGACAAGGCCGGCGGGCCGCAAGTCCTCCGGCACGAGTTGGAAGTCGAGTGGCCACGCCCGCGCTTCCTCCGCCTCTACGCGGCGCCGCTGGATGGCGAAGCCAGCGGTGCCTCCGGTGTCGCGCTGATTCTCCACGACGCGACCGAAGCGAGGAAGAAGACCTTCGAGGCCATCGAGAGCGAACGGATGCAGGCGCTCACGCTTCTGGCCGCCAGCGTCGCGCACGAGATTGGCAATCCGCTCAATGCGCTGCACATCCACCTTCAGCTCATGGAGCGCGAGTTGAAGAAACTTCGCACGCCGGACGCCGGCCCCAAGCCCACCCGTCTGACCCGCTACCGCCAGTCCCGCCGCGCCGACGCCGAGACCGTCGCCGTCACCGAGAAGCTGCAGGGCTACCTCGCGGTGGCGAAGGGCGAGATCACGCGACTCGACTACATTGTCTCGCAATTCCTCCAGGCCATCCGCCCCTCGCCGCCCAGACTGCAACCCGCGTCGCTCAACGAGGTCATCCGCGAATCGCTTGAGCTGCTCGGCCCGGAATTGAAGAACCGTCATTTGAACGTTCAGCAAAAATTTTCCCCCAGCCTTCCGCTGGTGCCGATGGATGGCTCGCAGATCAAGCAGGTGCTCGTCAACCTCATCAAGAACGCCATGCAGGCCATGACCAAGGGCGGCACGCTGGCGCTCGCCACCGGCGAGGGAGGCGGCGGCGCATGGTTCAGCGTGAGCGACACCGGCGGGGGCATCCCGCAGGAGCAGATCAACCGCATCTTCGAGCCGTTCTACACCACCAAGGCCAAGGGCAGCGGCCTGGGCCTGATGATCGTGCAGCGCATCGTGCGCGACCACGGCGGGCGCATCGAACTGGAGAGCCGCGTGGACGAGGGCACGCAGTTCCGCGTCTGGCTCCCGCTCCATGACCGCAGGCCGAAGTTGCTTGAGGCGAAGCTGCACGACTGAATTTTCTCCTGCTCTTAATCCAGTTCTTAATCTTAATCTCTGGTGTGCGACCGTGAAGCCGGAGCAGGATTAAGATTAGGATTGCGAGCAAGAGCAAGCGCAGCATGAACCAACCCACCGTCCTCATCGTGGATGACGAGAAGCCGACGCGCGACGGCCTGCGCGCGGCGCTCGAGGACCGTTACGACGTGTATGTGGCCGAGGACGCCACCACGGCGATGAACCTGCTCGAACAGGAGCACTTCGCCGTGCTGCTCACCGACCTGCGCCTGCCCAAGGAGGACGGCCTCAAGCTCATCGCCCGCGCCAAGTCCCTCCCCAAGCCGCCCGTCTGCATCCTGATGACCGCCTACGGCTCCGAGGACGTGGCGGTCGAGGCGATGAAGCGCGGCGCGGATGACTACATCGCCAAGGGCAAGATGCAGATTGACGAACTGGAGATGCGCATCGCCCGCGCGCTCAAGGGCCAGAAGCTCGAAGAGGAGAATCAAAACCTGCACCAACGGCTCGAACGCAAGTTCGGCGTCGAGCATCTCATTGGCGAGTCAGCGGTGATGCAGGAGATTCAGGAGACGATTCAAACCGTCGCGCCCAGCCGGGCCACCGTGCTCATCACGGGCGAGAGCGGCACGGGCAAGGAAGTCGTCGCCAAGACGATTCACCAGTTAAGCCCACGGGCAAAGGCCCCGCTCATCACCGTCCACGCGGCGGGCCTGCCGGCGACGCTGCTGGAAAGCGAGTTGTTCGGTCACGAGAAGGGCGCGTTCACCGGCGCGCATGAGCGGCGCATCGGTCGCATCGAGCAGGCGCAGGGCGGCTCGCTGTTCTTCGATGAAGTCGGCGAGGTTGATGCGACGGTGCAAGTGAAGCTGCTGCGCTTCCTCGGCGAGCGCACCTTCGAGCGGGTCGGCTCCAGCAAGACGCTGATGTCCGACGTGCGGCTCATCGCGGCGACGAACAAGGACCTCGTCGCGCTCGTGCAGTCCGGCGCGTTCCGCGAAGATTTGTTCTTCCGCCTCAAGGTCGTCGAGATTCACCTGCCGCCGCTGCGCGAGCGGACGCAGGACATTCCGCTGCTGGCGCAGCATTTCCTCCGCGAGGCCGCCGCCGAGAATGGCAAGAACGTGAACGCCATCGCGCCCGAGGCGCTGGAACTGCTGCTGGCTTACCAGTGGCCCGGCAACGTCCGCGAACTGCGCACGGCCATCGAGCACGCGGTCGTCTTCGCCCGCGGCCAGGCGGTCGGGGCGCGCGACCTGCCGCCGAACATCCGTGTGGGCCGCAGCAGCCTGCCCACGCCGGTGGCCAAACTGCCCACCAGCGAACTCAACGTGCACGCGGTCGAGAAGGAATTGCTCGTGCGCGCCTTGAAGGAGTGCAACGGCAACCGCACGGCCGCCGCGAAGAAGCTCGGCGTGAGCCGCCGCACGCTGCATCGCAAGCTGCATGAGTTTCATCTGGAGGGATTTTAGTGAGGGAAACCAACTGTTCCGAACCGGCGCGTGGTGCGTGCTGCGTGGTGCGTGAGCGTTGCGCCCCGCGACTTTCCCCGCCGCGTGGTGTTTTCACACGCGCCACGCGCCTCGCATCACGTGAGCCATGCCCACGCTTCAGGAACTCATCCACTCGATCGAGGAGGGCGCGGGCGCGCGGGCCTTGAAGTGGATCGGCTTCGTCGTCGCCTTCATCGGCCTGGCGGTGGCGTATGACCTGCGGGCTTACAAGAACCTTTCCAACCCCGACGCGATGGACGCCGCGCAAGTCGCGCGCAATCTCGCCGAAGGCAAAGGCTTCACCACGCAGTTCATCCGTCCCGCGAGCCTCTACCTCGTCGGCCAGAAGACCGGCGCAGCCTCGCTCACCAACGCCCATCCCGACCTCGCCAACGCGCCCGCTTATCCCGGGTTGCTCGCTGGCGCGATGCGCGTGCTGCCGTTTGATTTCAAGTTCCCGGCGGCGGAACAGTTCCGCACCTGGCAGCCCGAGCAGGTCATCGCGTGGGTGAACCAAGGCCTCTTCCTGCTCGCCGTCCTGCTCGCGTGGCGGCTCGCGCGCAATCTCTTCGACCCTGTCGTCGCGTGGCTCTCCGCCGTCGTCATCCTCGGCTCGGACCTGCTGTGGCGCTTTAGCACGTCCGGCCTGTCCACCATGCTCGCGCTCGCGTTGCTCATGCTGGTGGCGAACCTCCTTGTCGCTGCCGAGCGCGGCGCGCGGGAGACGGACTGGGGCGCGGCGCGGCTCTACTTCACCGCGCTGCTGGCGGGCGCGCTCATGGGCGCGCTCGGCCTCACGCGCTACGCGCTGGGCGTGCTCATCCTGCCGGTGATGCTCTACTTCAACCTCTTCTTCGCGCCGCGCAGCCTGAGCCTCGGGTTCGCCGCGTTGCTTGGTTTCGCGGCAGTGATGGCTCCGTGGCTGATGCGCAACCACGAGTTGAGCGGCCGACTCTACGGCGTTGCCGGCCTCGCGGTGCATCAGGTCACCGACCGTTTCCCCGGGGATCGCATCGAGCGGCTGCTGGACCCGGAGAACAAGTTCACGCACGAGGACCTGCGGCAGGTCAGTCTCGACGAGCACTGGGCGAAGCTCGGAGAGAACCTGCCCGGCATCCTGCAAAACGACCTGCCGCGCCTCGGTGGAAGCTGGGTCGCGGCGTTCTTTCTCGTCGGCCTGCTCGTGCCTTTCCGCAACCCCGCGCTGGGGCGATTGCGCATCTGCGTGTTGCTGTCGTTGGGTGCGCTCGTGCTCATCCAGTCGGTCGCGAAGACGCACGTCGCCGCGCTGTCGCCGGACGTGAACTCCGAGAACCTCCTCGTTGTGCTCGCCCCACTTGTCTTCATCTTCGGCACCGGGCTGTTTGTGCTGCTCATGGACCAGCTTGAACTCCCGCCCTTCGGCGCACGCGGCACGGTCATCGGCCTCTTCCTGCTCGTCGCGTGCGCGCCGATGCTCTTCGCGCTCAGCGGCACGCAGCGTTCACCGATGGTTTATCCGCCCTATCATCCGCAAGTCATCCACGAGCGCGCCGGCTGGCTCGGCGAGCGCGAGTTGATGATGAGCGACATGCCGTGGGCCGTGGCGTGGTATGGCCGGCGCGACTGCGTCTGGCTACCGAGCAACGTGGGCGAAGGCTTCGCCACCGTGCATCACGTGCGCCCCGTCGCCGCCATCTACCTCACTGCGCTGACGCTCGACCAGAAGCTCGTCTCCGAACTCCTGCAAGGCGACGACCCGGCGTGGGGTGAGTTCGCCGCGAACGCCGTGGTGAAACGCGAAATCCCCGAAGGTTTCCCGCTCAAGTTCGCTTTCGCCGAGGGCTTCCCTTACCAGCTCTTCCTCGCCGACCGCGAGCGCTGGAAGACTCCGGCGAAGTGACCGTCGCGGCCGCGTTCGGCAGAACGTGGTTCGCATTCGGCCACACACGCGTTCACGAGCGTGGCCACAAAGTCCGTGCAGCCCCGGCTCCGCTTTGCTACCAATTCGCCACCACTTCCCATGCGCGTTCTCATCGCCACCGTCACTGCTGGAGCCGGTCACCTGCAGGCCTCCGCCGCGCTGGAGGAGGCGTGGCGTGCCGCCCGCCCCGCCGACACCGTCGAGCGCGTAGACGTGCTGGACTTCGTCTCCAAGCTCTCGCGCAAGCTCTACTCCGAGGGCTACGTGAAGGTCATTGACCACGCCCCGGAGCTTTACGCGCACCTCTTCAAGAAGACCGACAGCCCCGCGCTCATGCGCAAGCTCACGCGCGTCCGGCGCAGCTTCGCGGGCCGCGCGAACGCCAAGTTCATCAAGCACGTGAAGGAGTTCCGCCCCGACGTGATGCTCTGCACGCATTTCCTGCCGCTGGAAATCACCGGCGCGATGCGGGCGAAGGACGCCGCCTTCCGCCCTTTCACCGCGTGCGTGGTGACGGACTTCGAGGCGCACGCGCTGTGGATGGAGCCGTCGGTAAACCTCTACTGCGTCGCCGCCGAGGAGACCAAGGCCCGGCTCGTCGCGCGCGGCGTGAAGGCCGAGGAAGTCGTCGTCACCGGCATTCCGGTCGCGGCGAAGTTCTCGCAATCCGTGGACGCCGCCGCAGTGCGGAAGGCTTACGGCCTGCGCGAGGAACTGCCCACGCTGCTGGTCCTGAGCGGCGGCTTCGGCATGGGCCCGGTCGCGGAGATCCTCGCCGAACTCGACAAGGTGCCGACGCCGCTCCAGACCCTCGTGGTCGCGGGCCGCAACGAGGACCTTCGCCGCGAACTCGCCGCGCAGGACCGCAAGCACCCGACACACGTGCTCGGTTTCGTCCGCAACATGCACGAGTTGATGACCATCGCCGACCTGCTGATCACCAAGCCTGGCGGCCTCACGACTTCCGAGGCGCTCGCGTTGGGC
>JBJTAU010000438.1:0-3023 GCA_046090965.1 Limisphaerales bacterium
GATACAGAAAGTCCCACTCGCCGGGGGGGGGCGCCGGGGCCCACCGGCGGCGGAGCGGCTGCGGGCATTTGTGCGCTCGTTTCTGTTGCGCATCTTCGACCACAGCAGTGACGCCTGGCATGGCAAGCTGATCTCCCGCGACATGATCGACCCGACCAGCGCGTTGGATGACATCGTCGTCGAGCGCATCCGGCCACAGGCTCAGCATCTGGGCGGGATCCTCCGTGAACTGCTCGGTGGCGTGCCGGACCCCGAGACCGTGCGGCTCTACTCGTTCAGCGTGGTAAGCCAGTGCCTCTTCTATCATCACTGCCAACCGGTGGTTTGCCGGCTGTTTCCCGAGCAGAAGTTCACCTCGGAGCAAATCGAGCACCTCGCCGACCACATCACAAACTTCTCGCTGGCGGCCATCCAAGCCAGCAGCCGACGACGTGACGCGACGAAAACTCCGCCGCCTGCGAAGCCCGCCGGCGCCACGCGTCGCCGGCCATCCGCGAAGTCACGCCCCCCGCGCCGCGCCCCCCGCTGATGTATCACCTCGCCCTCAAGATGCTGCTCGGCGACCGCGCCAAATACGTGATGCTGGTCGGCGGGTTGACCTTCGCGACGATGCTGATGACGCAGCAGAGCGCGGTGTTCTGCGGGCTGCTCACGTGGACCACGAGCCACATGCGGAACATGCGGGCCAAGCTCTGGGTCGTGGACCGCAAGGTCGAGCAGGCCAACGAACTCAAAGCCCTCCGCGACACCGACGTGAACCGCGTCCGCTCCACGCCGGGAGTGGCGTGGGCCGTGCCGCTCTATATCACGATCCAGTCCGCCAAGCTCGCCGACGGCAACTTCAAGCCCATCCTGCTGGTGGGCCTCGACAACACCACGCTCGTCGGCCGGCCGCCGGTGATTCTGCAGGGCAAGCTCGCAGACGTGCGCCTGCCCAACGCCATCATCCTCGATGAGTTGGGTATCAAGCGACTCAGTGCCGGCCGCGCCAAACCGCTCGGCCTCGGCGACACCTTCGAGCGGAACGACAAGGAAGCGCGCATCGTGGCCATCTGCCGCGTGGACCGGCACTTCTTCGGCTACCCCTACGCTTACGCGACCTACACGCAGGCGCTCCAGTTCGCGCCCAAGCAGCGCAAGATGCTTTCCCTCGTGCTCGCGGAACCCGCGCCGGGCTGGACACTCGAAGCCGCCGCCGCGTCCATCCACGCCGAGACCGGCATGAAAGCCTACACGGAGGAGGAACTCTTCTGGTCCACCATCTGGTGGTATTTCCGCAACACGGGCATTCCCATCGCCTTCATGTCTATCATCATCCTCGGCTTCATCGTGGGCACGACGATTTCCGGCCAAACCTTCTACGCGTTCGTGCACGAAAACCTCCGCCATCTCGGCGCGCTCAAGGCGATGGGCGCAAGCAACGCGCTGCTGGCACGGATGCTCCTGGTGCAGTCAATCACCGTCGGCTTCCTCGGCTACGGGATCGGTGCACTGCTGGTGACAGGGTTTGGACGGGCGGTGCTGGCGCGGGGCGAACCGCCGTTCATGATGCCGTGGCAGCTCCCCGCGGGCACGTTCGTGCTCGTGATGACCATCTGCTGCTTCAGCGCGCTGCTGGGGATCCGCAAGGTGTGGAAGGTCGAACCGGCGATTGTGTTCCGGGGATGACATGAGCGCCTCAGCCACCACGCAACTCGCCGTCCACGTCCGCGCCGTGACGAAGAGCTTCGGCACGGGCGAAGCCGCCGTGCGCGCACTCAAGGGCGTGGACTTTACCGCGCGCCAGGGGGAGCTGCTGATGATCGTCGGCCCGAGCGGCTGCGGGAAGACGACCCTGCTTTCCGTCATCGCGGGCACGCTCAACTTCGATGCCGGCGAGATCGACGTCTTCGGCTCGTCACTTCACGCGATGAAGCCGCGCCACATCACCGAGTTCCGCAAGCGCCACGTCGGCTTCATCTTCCAGCAGTTCAACCTCATCCCGACCCTCTCGTGCGTCGAGAATGTCTCCGTGCCGCTACTCATCAACGGCACGTCCCGGCGCGCGGCCGAGCGCAAGGCCGAAGCCCTGCTCGACCAACTTGGCCTGCCGGGCCGCGGCCACGAGCGCCCCACGAACCTCTCTGGCGGCCAGCAACAACGCGTCGCCATCGCCCGCGCGCTCGTGCATGAGCCGCGCCTCGTCATCTGCGACGAACCCACCAGCGCGCTCGACAAGGACACCGGCGCGCACATCATGGATTTGCTCCGCGCCGTGGCCCGCCACCCCTACCGCAGCGTCATCGTCGTCACCGACGACAACCGCATCTTCAAATACGCCGACCGCCAGACCGAGATGGAAGACGGGCGCGTGCAGCGCGTGCATGACCAGGCGGGCAATCCCGATTTGAGCGAATGAAAACTCAGTTCAACGCAAAGGCGCAAAGGCGCAAAGGCGCAAGGCTTGAGGCAAGTCTGCCTTTGGTTCGCCCTCCTGCACGTCATGGCATTTCCTTGCGCCTCCGCGCCCTTGCGTCCTTGCGTTAAATGCTTCCCGCCATGCTTCTTTTCCGCCAAGTCACCTTCTACCTCTCCATCGCGGGCTTCGCCGGCGTGTTCTTCCTGGTTAAGGACATGCGGCAGAAGCCGCCGACGCCGCCGCCCGCCGTCGAGCCCGCGCTCTCGCAGTTTCCCTCGTCCGTCGCCGCCTCGGTCATCATCGAAGCTGCCCGCGAGAACGTGAAGGTCGCCGCGCCGAAAGCCGCCCTGATTCAGAAAGTTGCCGTCCAGGTCGGTTCCAAGGTTAAGGTCGGCGACCCCGTCCTCCAGCTTGACGACCGCGAATCCCGCGCCCGCCTCACCACCTTGCGCGCCCCGCTCGACGCCCTCCGCGCCGCGCTCCAGACCGACCGCGTGCAGCAGGCCGACGCCGCCGACCAACTTGCCCGCGCCGAGAAACTCGCCAAGGACAACGTCATCTCCGTGGATGAGCGCAAGCGCCGCGAGTTTTCCATGCAGAACTGGGACGCCCGCCTCGCCAAGGG